>JBCBZF010001132.1:0-2260 GCA_039815525.1 Bacteroidota bacterium
CAGCAGACATACGAGTAGGATCAGATAGAATGTATTCGTTTTCATTGGTATGGATTGTTAAGATAAAATTCATGAACGTCTCGTCAGGTTTCCATTAGTTTCCTGGACGAGAGGGGGCTGCTACATCAATCAGGGACAATACATTTTCTGATAACCAGTAATGTAGGTGCCCACTCCTATATCATTGAAGAAATAGTTGATTCCGCCAGAAGGTCCTACCTGAAAGTCTAATTCCGGATCGCCAGTGGTCCCCGAAGGCAGGAGGCTGAAATTGTATTCGCCTTCATCCCACACCAGATAGGTAAAGCTGCCGCCATTTTGAATATTTTGGATCGTCTGGACCAGATTATTTTTATATCTGATTTCGACATCATAGCTATTGACCTTTCCAGGAAGCCAGTCCAACTGGCCGACAATGTTGCATTGGGCACAATTGAAATCAATGGTACTGGGAGTGGGAGTACTATGAATACCAGGACCGGTAAAGTTAAAAACCAGATCAGGATCTGCCCCTGTACCAACCCGGAAAGTGATTCGTGCATTGGGACTGCCATTAATTGTACTCAAAACAAAAGAATAGGTACTCCCCATTTCAATGGAGAAGTTGAACGTACCGCCATTGGATGTCACTGTATAATCAGTGAAAAAGGAGCCGTTTTTGAAAACCTGCACCCTTACACCGCCACTGCTTCCGCGGAAATTGACTTTTCCGGTAGCCGTACAAATGGGTTGATCTCCGCCCAGGCTGTTGAGCACTGTGGGCTCAGACTGAACATTGGCCAGCTGATCGGGAGATGCGGTGATCTTTTCTGTCCGTGGCTCGAGGCCGATTCCAGGCTGACAGGCGGCTAAGAGCATAGCAATCAGCAGCAGAGCAGGAATACTTCTGTTGAAAAACATAGTGAATCATGTTGGTTGTTAAACAAGGATGTGTCATCCATCATATGTCTTCAACATTGATGGTGTAAACACTCCTGGCCTAAATCATGAACTTGTCGACCATTGGATGATTCCTGCCACGCTTTTTATCTCTTCGTTCACGCTTGATCAAACATCTGTCAAAATCGAATCCTTTCCCCCTGCATCTCCGCTATAATAGTCATATCAGCCCTAAATCGATCCAATACTCCAGACATGAAACGCCACTTCCCACTTTTCGCCTTTTTATTAACTGCCTTTTTCATGAGTGCATGCAGCACCGTCCGATACGCTGCCACGGATCTCGAAAGTGAAGCACTCAGTCATCAGGAAATTGCGGTTTTGCCAGTGGAGATCAACTATTCCGGCCCCATTCCCAAGAGAATGAGCCGCGAACAATTGATTGCCATCGACAACAATGAAAGTCTTCTGTACCAGAATTCTCTTTACCATCAGTTGTTGCGTAAATCCCATAAATACCCAACCATTGATTTACAGCCGATTGAGCGCACCAACGCCATTTTGCAGGCGCAGAATATCTCGCCCATCGAAGCGTGGTCCATCGATCCACAGGAATTGGCACAAATGCTTGGTGTGGATGCAGTGGTGCGTGCGACGGTGGATGAAAGTCGTTATCTCTCTGATGGTGCGGCCATCGGTATAGACATCGCACGAAGTGTGCTCTTTGAAGGGGGATTGTGGGGCGCTGGATTTGGAGACACCAAGACTGCGGACATTCGGGCCAGCTATGCCATTTTTGATGCCGTCAACGGCCGGATGTTGTGGAAAATGGCCGTCATCCGGGAGGCCGATTGGAATGATCGCCCTGAAGAAGTGGTCAACTCTGTGAACCGCAAAATCGCACGGAATTTCCCTTACCAGTTCAGCTTCCAATAAGATCGTCTTAGCCCAAAAATATAGTAGTTGTAGTTTTCGTTAGTGTGTGTATTTGGTGGCCGGCCCTTCGAGGGGTCGGCTTTTTTTCATGGAAAAATGGCTGCCTGCCCGGAAGCAAACAGCCATTTTTTTATCTAAGAATCTGCAATGAAACTAAAACTTCATCAGCTTCTCGGTCGCTTTGGCCTCATCGGTAAAGAGGTTGAGGAAATAGACCCCACTCGCCAGTGCTGCCACTTCCGGTCCTTCTAATTCCAACTGATTTTGACCAGCCAGCAGTTTGCCAAAGTCTTTCACAAAGAGGCGTTTTCCGTTGACATCTACGATTTCTGCGCGGAGGTTCTGGGCACTTTCCAAACCAATCTCCAACTGAAACCCAGTCTGGAATGGGTTGGGAGATACTTTGGTAGAAGCGGATAAGATTTCATTCTCTTCCAGGCCAGTC
>JBCBZF010000060.1:0-12585 GCA_039815525.1 Bacteroidota bacterium
GCAGGTTTTTGACAAAAGTATCCCTACATTTGTAACATTGTTCCAATTGACTCCCAACATGTCTGAGGTTCAGCTATTTGACAAAGCCCACAGTACGGGTATTTTCCCCTCTATCAGTGAGAACGATCACGAGATGGTCGTCTTTTGTCAAGACAAAATCACCGGTCTCAAAGCAATTATTGCGGTTCACAATACAACACTTGGTCCTGCCATGGGTGGGCTGCGTATGTGGAATTATGAAAATGAGGCTGCTGCTCTCACTGACGTTCTCCGCCTTTCGCGTGGCATGACCCTTAAAAATGCGCTTGCAGGAATTAATGTCGGAGGCGGAAAAGCAGTTATCATTGGTGATGCCCGTCAGGATAAAACCGAAGCACTATTGAGGCGGTTTGGGAAATTTGTCCAGAATCTCAACGGGAAATATTACACAGCGGAAGACGTGGGGATGTCTGAGGAAGATATGGTCAGCCTTCGGCATGAAACCTCATTCGTGACCGGTCTGCCTATTTCGATGGGAGGGAGTGGAGATCCTTCTCCCGTGACTGCTTATGGAACTTATCTTGGGATAAAAGCTTCTTTGAAAGAGGCAACTGGCTCTGAGAAACTCAACGGAAAAAAGGTTTTAATCCAGGGGGTGGGGAGCGTAGGATCACATTTGGCCTCACATCTCCACCGTGAAGGCGCTGAATTATTCATCTACGATATTTATCCCGAGCAGCTCAAAGCTGTGGTGAAAGATACGGGCGCCAAAGTGCTCAATGCAGAAGATGTATATACGCATTCTGTAGATGTATATGCACCCTGTGCGCTTGGAGGGACACTGAATCCTGACACAATACCGTTATTGAATTGTATGATTGTGGCTGGTGCAGCCAATAATCAATTGCTCGATGAAACACGTGATGCAAAAGCCTTGCAGGAAAGAGGCATTTTGTATGCACCGGATTTCATGGTTAATGCTGGCGGCATCATTAATGTGAGCCTGGAACTGGAGACTTACAATCGTGAGCGCGCCATGCAGATGACCGAAAAAATTTATGATACTTCGCTGAAAATCTTTAACATGGCGAAGGAGGAGCGGACCACTACCCATCAGGCTGCCTTATCGCTGGCCGAAAAGCGTATCCGGGATGTGGGACATGTTCGGCTCTATCAATAATCCAGGCTCAACCACCTTAGCTTATTCCAGATGATTACCAGACGACAGATACGGGCAAAAGTGATGCAGGCGATTTATGCATGTCTGACCTCCGGTCAGGATGCGGAACATGTGTTTGATTTGCTCCTCAAAGACATTGAAAAAGAAGTCGGCGACCTGGAAAGACGTAAAAAACTGACCGGGGACACACAATTATTGGTCTCTCTCTACCACAACTCAATGAAGAGCAGTGAGATGTATGATGAGATGATCAAAAGCAAAGCAGAAAACTGGGAGCTTGATCGAATTGCCAAAATTGACCGCATCCTGATGCACATGGCGATTTGTGAAATGCTCAACTTTGAAGAAATTCCAGTCAAGGTGACCATCAATGAATACCTTGAGCTGGCCAAAACATACAGCACGCCCAAAAGCAGTAAATTTATCAACGGCATTTTGGATAGCCTTTACAATGATTTTCGCCGTGAGGGCAAAATCGTTAAAAAAGGGCGCGGGCTGATCAATCATTCAAACCCTAAAAAATAGTTCACACTACATGAGAACGGTCACCCTCATCCCAGGTGATGGGATTGGTCCGGAGATTACCAAAGCTGTTGTCGATATCCTCCTTGCCGCTGGCGCCAAACTCGAATTTGAAGAGCAAATCGCCGGTCTTACGTCTTACGAAAAAAATGGAGAACTGATTCCTCAGGCTCTGTTGGATTCGATCAACACACATAAAATCGCCCTCAAAGGCCCCCTTACTACACCCGTAGGAGGTGGATTCAGAAGCATCAACGTTCAATTACGCCAGATCTTTGATCTGTACCAGAATGTACGGCCATGCCGTTCTATCCCTGGTGTCAACAGTCGATTTGACAATGTTGATTTGGTCCTCTTTCGGGAAAATACCGAAGGTTTATATTCTGGGTTTGAGATTTATGATGAACGCAATGGTATTGCGGACGGAATCGCACGGATCACTCAAAAAGGATCGGAGCGGATCGTCCACTCTGCTTTCAAGTACGCCATTGCCAATGGCCGTAAAAAAGTTACGGCTATTCACAAAGCCAACATCATGAAACAGTCCAGTGGTCTGTTTCTGAAAGTAAGCCAGGAAGTTGCAAAACAATACCCCCAGATAGAATTCGAAGACCGGATTGTCGACAATATGTGTATGCAGTTGGTCATGTACCCAGAGCGATACGATGTGATGGTTACCACCAATTTGTTTGGAGACATTTTGTCTGATCTGGGAGCCGGACTGGTCGGTGGACTGGGACTGGTACCAGGTGCAAACATCGGCGATAATTGCGCAATTTTTGAGGCCGTACATGGAAGTGCGCCCGATATTGCAGGCAAAGGCATCGCCAATCCTTCTGCATTTTTGCAGTCAGGTATCATGATGTTACACTATCTGGATATGCCTGAGATAGCCCAAAGGGTGGAAAAAGCACTTTTTGTAACGCTGAGCGATCAAAGTCAGGTAACGGGCGATCTCGGAGGTCCCTGTAATACAAACGAATTTGCTGCAAATGTGATTCGTAATCTTTCATGATTTCTGAAACTTTCCAGGAAATTGTGCGTTCGTATTTCTAAACTAAAAGTATAGTTGTTATATTTGCTGCGAATCAATAAGATGAAATTGAACATGAAAAAGTTATCAGCTTTGTTTTTGACGGCAATGATGGCCATGGCCTTTGTTGCATGTCAGTCCACTGGCACGGCGACTGAAGGTGAAAGCGCTGCTGTAGCCAATAATCCAGCTGCACCGGCCACCACCACACCAGCTACTCCTGCTGCTCCACGTCAGCCCGACTACATTGCGACTGCAGAGTCTGCAGCACGCACCTCTGTAGAATGGACCGATGAGGAATACAACTATGGTAAAGTAAGTGAAGGTACCAAGGTTACTTACCAGTTCCGTTTCAAAAATACTGGAACAGAGCCATTGACCCTCACCCGTGTAAAGCCCTCTTGTGGCTGTACAACACCTACCTATTCCAAAGATCCCGTTGCACCAGGTGAAGACGGTTTCATTGATGTGTCTTTCAACACCTCTGGTAAGTCTGGTGTACAGAACAAAACCGTTACTGTAACTGGTAACTTTGATGGATCTGTCAACAAAATCCTCCGCATCAACGGTGAAGTGGAGCGTGGACAGGCCCAGCCTCAATAAGCCCCGAGACCAAATATGGGAATATGACGGACAAAAGGATCAAATGCCTTTTGTCCGTTTCCTTTTTCAAATGGTTTTGGTAAACTCGCATTGAGATTGTCTTTAATTGGTCATTCGCCAAGGAAAAAGGACAGTCCATCTACACATTCAATCGATATCCATGAATTTGTTGTTGATTTTATTGCAGGACGGAGCAGAAGGTGCGGGAGGCATTGACCCTGCAATGGGCCAAATGCTGCTCTTTGGTGGTGTGATCCTCATCTTTTGGTTTTTCATCATTCGGCCACAGTCCAAAAGACAAAAGGATGAAAGAAAGTTTCGGGAAGCCTTGCAGAAAGGTGATCGCGTCAAAACCGTCGGAGGCATTTACGGCAATGTTGAGCAAATTGATGAAGATTCGGTCTTGATCCGGGTTGACAACAATACCAAGCTGCGGGTAGACAAGGTTGCAATTCGTCCTCAGGTAGAGGAAAAGGCAAAAAAATAAGTTGCAGCAGAGAATCCTGCAGTTGCTCCGGCGACTATTGTCGCCATCTCAGACCCCTGCTAATCAGTGGGTCGTCATGCTGGTTTCTTTTTCACTCGCTGCAATCCTCTGGTTCATTGTTACCCTCAACCAGGAATATGACATTACCATCAGCTTTCCGATTCGGATGGTTGATATCCCGGAGGAAATACAGTTTGAAGATTTACTGATCCAGAAAATTGACGTCCAGGCCAAAGGAGCTGGCGGAGACCTGATTGCTTCCTATCTCAAATCCCGCCGGGATACACTCCCGCTGCCGCTGGATGGGAAGTTTACAGACTACCGGGCACGATTTGTTCAAAGTATCGTCTACAAGCCGGAAATCTCCAAATATATGGGGGCAGATATCCAGATCATCGGTATTGTCCCGGAGCGGATTTATTTTACCTACCAGGACAAAATTCACAAACGGGTACCCATTTCGCTCGAAGCGCCCATTCGCCTGCGTCCCGGATACCAATTGGAAATCCCCCCCATTTTGTTGGAAGACTCCGTTACCCTTTATGGGACCAGTGAGGCATTAGATACGGTCAGTAAATGGTATACGACTACCCAGCCTACCCGGCTGGTAGATCGCCAGACGGTATTGAGGATTGCTGTCATGGACACCATTGAGGGCATTTCAGTAGAAGAGGAGGAGGTGGAGGTTCAGCTAAAACCACGTTTGTATACCCAGGCACGCGTTGAAATGGAGGTCATGATCGACAATGCCCCCGCTGATACCAAAGTCCGGCTAAGCCACGACAAAGTGCGGTTTGACTTTTTGGTACCAGTAGACGATTATGATGATTTCATCCGTTGGTCAAAGCGAAACGAAGTGCACATCTCCTTTACGGATCTCAATCCTGATTGGCCTCATTTGGTACCCGATCCTCCCACCTATGGAACGGCCAAATTGATCAGTCGCCTGCCAGAGGAACTCAACTTTGTCATTGTGAGATTATGAGTCTACCCAATGTTGGTATCACCGGAGGGATTGGGAGCGGCAAAAGCCTGATCTGTTCCATATTTGCCAGTCTTGGCTACGCAGTGTATGACGCAGACAGCCGGGCCAAGGCATTGATGACAGAAGATCCAATGCTGATCGAACAGCTAAAGGAAAACTTTGGATCGGATGCTTATCGGGAGGATGGTGGCCTGAACCGGGCATATCTAGGAGGGATTGTGTTCAATGATCCCGATAAACTCCAACAACTCAATGCTATCGTGCATCCTGCTACAGGAAGGGATTTCCTGGCCTGGCAAGCAAACCAAAGCCAGCAGACTGATAAAGCATTTCTCCTCAAAGAAGCTGCAATTTTGTACGAATCCGGTGCTTATAAGACTTCAGATGCGGTTTTAACAGTCTATGCGCCCAAGCGTCTCCGACTCGAAAGAGTGATGAACAGAGATCAGGCGGACCAGACAGCGATCCTTAGCCGGATGAACAAACAATGGCCGGAAAGTCGTAAGCTGGCGAGAGCTGATTTCGTAATGATCAATGATGGGCGGCACGCACTTGCTCCACAAGTTGCGGCGGCTATTCGGTTTTTTCAGCGAAAATTCAAGGAAAACGAATCCCTGCGTAATCATTGACATTGACCGGAGGAAGTGTGAGCTGAAATTGTTGGAAACGGTTGATGGTTTCAATGATCTCGTTGGCCACTAAGGCATTGCCCCGTTCGGTCAGATAGATTCCGTCAAGACTGAATACACCTCCGGTCAAATGAGCTGAGGATAATTTAATGCCGTTGTCAAAGCGATCACGTTCCAACTGATCTACAATTTCTCCCAGTGGTGCCACAGCAATGCGTGCCAACTCGTCGCGTCCATTGTATTGCGCCACCAATTCATAAATGATCTGGTTGAATTGACGAACTCTGTTCTCAACCTGATCCACTTCTTTTTCATCCAATACCCATTGATGTGGGATTGGGCTGGTAGGACTTAAGCCGAAAAGATCACCATTGCTTTCCTCTTGACCAATTCGTTTACCGACCGGGAGCATAATCAAGTCGCGATCGCGTGCCTTCCGAATGACGGGCTCGTTTTGATTGGTGGTTTCGATATATAGTTGCGGAATACCGTTACAGCCTTGGTTAAAGGGGATAACGGATTGAATGGTCTGAAAATAGGGGAACAAACAAATATTCGGCAAACTTCCAATAACAACCTTCGTTTGTTTGGCCCAAAGAAGATCAAGCAGGTTGCGTAGATTTTCCTGGAAAACAGCCGGATCTGTCATGCGAAAATCAGCGCTTTCTCCTCCTGTCAATGCGTACTCCAGGACATCATTTATCCCAATCCACACCAGGGCCATGTCTGATTCTGTTTTTTCAACCAAATCCAGATAAGTATCAGATTGCTGACCAGCCAGACGGCCAAAGAATGGATTCTCTTGTGCTAATTCTGCTCGTTGTAGTTGTGAGACCCGCAAAAGCGGAAGGCCGAGATTATGGGAGTTGCTATCCTGTACCGTCGGACCGTTGACATCCGCGTCAATCTGCTCAGTAATCGCCAAAACCATCGGTTGGCTACAGTTTGTCTCTGCCAAATCGACAAATTTCAAATAGCCACTGCCGGATTTAGGGTAATAGACCTGGTTAAATTGGATTGGGCCCAGATTGCCGATGGCCCTAACAAAATTATACTGATTGCTGATCAGGGCTGGAAAACTATTTTCCTGAGCCTGCTGGTAGAGTCCGGGAGTCGCAAGTGGCTGTTCACTGTCCCTGATACTGTTTGAAAAACCGCTTACGAAGCCGTCTCCAATGGCAACAAAGGATTGATACGACAGATCTCCCAAGGGGATATCATGCGGATCGAGAGACAGATTGCATCCAAGCTGCCAGCATAGAAAAAGGATCAGAATATAAGGGTGCTTCGTAAAAGTTTGCTTCATGTACCCCAAACACTAAATGGTTTAATCTCATATCGAAAGCTGGAGCCAAAACGTTTGCCCAGTTGTCAGAAAAACACATATTTTATGCCAATTGAGCTGGCAAGTTGGTAAGAAAGATATGTCCCTCTAAAAGAAGCGGGAGAAAAGTTTCCGGTTCGCTCCCCTGAATAGGTATACTGGTAGGCCAGATCGAGCATCAATTGACGCGACAATCGAATGCCCAGCCCCGCTGTGGCTCCAACACGATTGCCTTCCGGAAACTCGGGATTGACGAATTCATTTTGAACGGGTGTAAGGTCGTACATCACACCCAGGCGCATTTGAACACGGTCATTGAAGGTATATTCGCCTCCCATTCTGAAGCTCATGGAATTGGCGTAGTTTTGCACAAAACCAGTATCAAGAACCGTAAGGGTTTCGTCTTCAAAATCCAGTTTGAGCGTATCATATACGGCCCAATTGGTCCAATTGACATCAAATGCCACCTGAAGTCGCTCACGGGGCTCAAATCCTATACCGATGTTCAACACTGCTGGTAAGACAAATTCGGTGGAAAAACGTGTGGAAGGGTAGAGATCTTCCAGGGAAGACGGCACATTGAAACGGGCGCGTCCCCGCTTGACATTCATCCGCAGGGGACTTTGGTAATTGATCCCTGCGGAAAAGCCCTCTTCCAATTGAAAAAACCAACCAGCATTGATCCCAAATACCATTCCATCACCAATGTACTCCAATGAGGAAAGGTTTCCCCCAGGGCCACTGGTGGGCAGGGCTTTCCGAATGACCAGATTGCCCAAACCATAGCGTATCCCCAACCCAATGCCCATATTTTGGTTGATCCGATAGGAGACCGTAGGCTGAATCGTAAACATGGAAAAAAAGAATTCCTGAACCAGCGTATTGCCAATCCAATCGTTGGGCCAAGCACTGCCACCACCAAAAGGACTGTTGATACCCACCCCGAAGTACCATTTCTTCCAATTGGCTTTCTTGAAACCAGCATAGAGGTAAAATGGCGTAAGCGATCGACTTTCCATTTCCACCTGGTATAAACTGGGAAATCTTGCCTGGAAGCTTGTTTTAGGAAGGTAAAAAGTTGCGCCAAGTTGCAGTTCTGTCCGCTCAGCAAAAGACAGCGAACCAGGATTGAAATAGATGGCGCTTACCCCCATTTCAAGGGCCGTTCCGGTATGCGCCATACCAATCTGCCGGGCACTCTGAAAACTGAGCCGGATGCCATCTGCCTGGAGGCTGCCGGCCTGCAGAAACAGAGCAAAAAAACACAGAAAAGGGAAAAGCGGTTTTTGCATGGAATTGTATGTGGGAAAAAATTAGGCTTTTTCGTCAGGAAAACCAATGGCGAAAAAATGGGTAAAGAACTTAGCATATTAGCAATAAAAGGCCCTGAGATTTACATCCTGTTAAGCTGAAAACCTTTGCAGTTAAATTCCTCTTAATCCTTTGTATGCAGAGTCTGGAAAGAGTAACTTCCATGAAGATTTGTAAATGTCGGACCGACATTTAATCTAATGTTAGTACTATGTCTGAAGCCTTGTATTTGTTGTTGGTTGGGATGATCAGCATTACTGTGGTCTTGTCATTGGTGGTTGGAATGGGACGTTTGTTGATTCGGATTGTCAACCGGATCACTGAGAGTGCCCCAGCAGTCTCCACTGCTGTCAATCCACCGGCCACACCTGATCAGACGCGCCTTGCACCAGCTAAGTTGGCTGCCATTGTTGCTGCGGTTGAGATCCTGACCGAAGGGCAGGGACGTATCCAGACA
The DNA here is from genome assembly GCA_039815525.1 of Bacteroidota bacterium. Lineage (GTDB taxonomy): Bacteria > Bacteroidota > Bacteroidia > J057 > J057 > JBCAWW01. The sequence continues at coordinate 8,511 of JBCBZF010000060.1, forward strand.
ATCTCAACTGATTCCTAAACAAAAGCTCACTTTTTCTACCAAGCCTTCTTCTTATCAAAGGATTTCCCTGCTATGAGCCGTAAAATTCAATTTAGTCTGATGTACCGGGATATGTGGCAATCTTCCGGTAAATACATGCCCCGCGTCGATCAATTGGTCAGAGTGGCAGAACCCATCATTGAAATGGGTTGTTTTGCCCGGGTAGAAACCAATGGTGGTGGCTTTGAACAAATCAATTTGTTGTTTGGGGAAAATCCCAACCGTGCCGTACGGGACTGGACCCAGCCTTTCAACGACGTTGGTATACAAACCCATATGCTGGAAAGGGGCCTCAATGGTATCCGCATGAATCCGGTCCCGGCTGACGTCCGGAAGCTCATGTTCAAAGTAAAGGCAAAGCAGGGAACCAATATCTCCCGCTCCTTTGATGGACTCAATGATGCCCGCAACATCAAGGATTCCATTACTTATGCCAAAGAAGGTGGCATGATTGCCCAGGCTGCCCTGAGTGTGACCTACTCTAAGCTTCATACCTTTGACTACTATATCAAACTGGCACATGAATTAATTGAGCATGGTGCAGATGAGATTTGTATCAAGGATATGGCAGGCATTGGCAGACCGGTATTTATCGGAAGAATTGTTGCAGGGATTAAGAAAAAATACCCCAATATTCTGGTGCAATATCATGCCCATTCTACGCCTGGCTTTGCACCGGCTTCGATTCTTGAAGCAGCCCGCGCAGGGGCAGACATCATCGATGTCGGAATGGAACCACTTTCCTGGGGTACTGGACATGTCGATTTGCTGACCGCTCATGCCATGTTGGATGATGCAGGCTTTGACGTCCCGCCCATCAATATGGATGCCTATATGGCTGCTCGTTCCATGACCCAGGAATTCATCGATGATTTTTTGGGGTATTACATCAATCCCCGCAATCGCTACATGAATTCATTGCTGATTGGTCCTGGCTTACCAGGGGGGATGATGGGGAGTTTGATGGCTGATTTGGAAAACAATCTTAAAAGCCTGAATAAATGGTTAACCAAAAGGGATCAACCCAATCTGACCCAGGATGAGCTTCTGATCCGTCTTTTCAAAGAGGTGGAATATATTTGGCCCAAAGTCGGTTATCCACCTTTGGTTACACCTTATAGCCAGTATGTCAAGAATCTGGCCTTGATGAACGTTCTGCAAATGGCCAAGGGCAAAGAGCGTTGGAGCCTGATTGCGGATAACATTTGGGATATGCTATTAGGGAAATCTGGCAATTTGCCGGGGGAATTGGCGCCGGAACTCCAGGAAATGGCCAGGGCCCAAAACCGTGAATTTTTTACAGGCCATCCTCAGGAGCTATATCCGGATGCGCTCGATGATTTCAAAGCGGAGATGGATAAGAATGGCTGGGACTATGGCCAAGATGAGGAGGAACTGATGGAATTGGCCATGCATCCTGAACAATACCGCAATTATCGTTCAGGTAAAGCCAAAGCCAACTTTGAGAAAGACCTCGCAGAAAGAAAGGCTGCAAAGGCTGCCAAAGAGAACCCGATTGCTGTAAACAGTGGGGCTGCCCAAGTTGTCCAACCCAAGACGCTCCATCTCGAAGTCAATGGAGAAAAGTTTGTTGTCAATGTCGCTTATGATCAAACAGAGGCAGTAGCAGCCAGTTCTACGGAAAATGGCAGTAGCAATGGGCATCAGGCGAAACCCGTAGAAGATCAAAACGTCCAAACGGTTATTGCCCCTCTGGAAGGCACCTTTTACCTCACCAAAGACACTTCAGAAAGTGCCATCAAAGTTGGGGACAGCATCTCCAAGGGAGATGTGATCGGCTACATTGAGTCGATGAAGGTATACAATGCGATCACTTCAGAGGTTGGCGGAACGGTTTTGGAAATCCTACCCAAGGATTCAGAAAGTGTAGAAGAGGACGATATCCTGGTCAAAATTCGCTAAGCTGTGGAAGGAAATCTATTCGTACGTCTCTTTGAGATGACTGCTTTCGATGATCTGGCCCAACAGCCCGGCAACATCCTGATGCTGTTCATTGGATTCGGTCTGTTGTATCTGGGCATTCGCAAACAATACGAACCCCTCCTATTGGTGCCGATTGCCTTCGGTTTGCTCCTGGCCAATTTCCCTGGCGGAAAGATGGCGATTGTCTCTGCTGAGGCAGTCAAGGGAATGGGCCTGCTGGAAATCACCAGCAACTACGGCATCATGAACCTGTTGTATTTTTCCCTGATCAAAACGGGCTTATTGCCACCGATTATTTTCATGGGGGTGGGTGCTTTGACGGATTTTGGTCCCATGCTGCGCAACCTGCGATTGGCATTTTTTGGAGCTGCTGCCCAGATTGGCATTTTTACAGTCCTCATCGGGGCGGTGGCATTGGGCATGCCGATCAAAGAGGCGGCTGCATTGGGCATCATTGGCGGGGCTGATGGCCCGACGGCGATCTATACGGCAATTATTCTGGCCCAGGATCTGCTCGGCCCCATTGCCATTGCTGCCTACTCCTACATGGCACTGGTTCCCGTGATCATTCCATTCGTGGTACGTTTGACCACCAGAAAGCAGGATCTCCGCATCAATATGCGGGCCCAGGATCGGGCTTTTCCCAATCAAACACCCATCAAAGACCTGCGAACCGTCAAAATTTTGTTTCCGATTTTACTGGGGACCATTGTCGCACTATTGGTTCCTTCATCAGTTCCTTTAGTAGGGATGTTACTCTTTGGTAATCTTATCAAGGAAAGTGGCGTCATCACGGAACGTTTGCACAAAGCCGCTTCAGGACCCATTCTCAATACTGCGACCATCATTCTCGGCTTATGTGTAGGCGCAACCATGAGTGCGGAAACCTTCCTGGATTGGACCACTTTGGGGATCATCGTCGGCGGCTTTCTGGCTTTTTGCATCTCTGTTGCCGGTGGCATCTTTGCCGTCCGGATATACAATCTGTTTGCCAAAAAGAAAATCAACCCCCTGATTGGTGCCACTGGATTGAGCGCGGTTCCCATGGCCTCTCGCGTCGCCAATGAATTGGCTCTGAAAGAAGATCCCTCTAATCACCTCCTGCAATATGCGATGGCATCTAACATCGCCGGCGTCATCGGTTCAGCTGTAGCAGCAGGTGTATTGATCTCCTTCCTGAGTTGATGGTGCGGCAAGATATTTTTTGCCACCTTTGCGGGCATGATCGCGATCCTGATCGAGAATCCTCTATTGCTTCTGTTCATCGTCGCCGCCATTGGTTATGGGGTGGGGAGTATCACCATTCGCCGCAGTAAAATGGGGGTAGCGGCCGTCCTTTTTGTCGGCCTTGCCTTTGGCGCACTGGATGAGAAACTGAATATCCCGGACATTGTCTTCTTGCTGGGGTTGGCCATTTTCGTCTACACGGTCGGTCTCACCAATGGCCCTGGCTTTTTTTCTTCCTTTAATCGAAAAGGAGCCAAAACCATCGGCTTCATCTTCCTGATGCAGGCACTGTCGGCACTGATCGCCATTGGTACCTTCTTTCTGCTGGACATGGAAGCAGTATCCGTTTCCGGTGTGTATGCAGGAGCCATGACCAATACGCCCGCTCTGGCGGCCCTGATTGATACCATCAATGGATTGGTAGAGAATGCACAGCAGAGCGATATGGTACAGGCCGCTGTGGTTGGCTACTCCATTTCATATCCCATGGGGGTCTTCGGGGCGATTTTGGCCATTGCGCTGATGCGGAGAGTGTTACGGGTAGATTACCGGGCGGAAGAAGATGCTTTGCGTCATGAATATCCCATCAAAACAGATGTGAAAAGTATTACGCTGCGGGTGACCAAAGAAAGTGGAACTCACAAACCCCTGCGGGATCTGATTCATGAGAACAACTGGACCATTGTCTTTGGTCGGATGAAGCATGAAACGGAGATGCGTCTGGTCAATTGGGATATGCAATTTGAGGTGGGCGACATCATTACCCTCGCTGGTTCTCAGAAGGAAGTGGAAGAGGCGGAAAATGTGTTTGGTGAACGGATTGAAGATGAGTTGACCCGTGAAAATTCAGTGTATGAGTTTCGAC
>JBCBZF010000584.1:0-4689 GCA_039815525.1 Bacteroidota bacterium
CGGAGGGGATATGTTTGCCATTCTGTGGTCTGCTGAGGAAAAACGAATGGTCGGCATCAATGGCAGCGGTCGCTCCGGCTCCTTGATGACACCAGAAGCATTGGCGATTACGGGCAGGATCCCCGGGGATGGCCCAAAAACCATCACCATTCCCGGGACGCTTTCCGGTTGGGATACTTTGCTCAGGCAATACGGCAGTATCTCGCTTGAAGAGGCTTTGGCACCAGCAATTGCATTGGCGGAAGAAGGCTTTCCAGTTTCAGAAGTAACAGCCGCGGAGTGGAAAATATTTGAAGGCCTTTTACAAGGAAATGAAGCCGCAAAAGCCACTTTTCTGATAGACGAGCAGAGAGCGCCGACCGCAGGAGAATGGTTCCGCAATCCTGATTATGCAGCAACGCTCAGGAAAATTTCCGAGGAAGGGCCAGCGGTTTTGTACGGTGGGGAAATGGGTCAAAAGATTGCGCAGCATGTTCAGGAGCTTGGCGGCTTCCTCACCGCAGAGGATTTTGCCAATCACAAAATGCAGTGGGTGGAACCAGAGTCTGTGCCTTTCGGTGAGTACCGGATTTGGCAACTGCCACCCAATGGGCAAGGCATTGCAGTTTTAGAGATGATTCGTCTATTGGAAGGTTTTGATCTAAAAAGCATGGACCACAACACGGCCGCCTATTTACACCATCTCATTGAGGCAAAAAAACTGGCGTATGCCGATTTGGAACAGGCCGTGGGAGACCCTGAAAACATGGCCGTAAGTAGCCGACATATGCTGACTGATACATATATTCAGGCCCGCCAGTCTTTGATCAATCCCAGGAAGGCAATGGCACGCGCCAACCCTGATCCTTCTCTTTTAAACAGTGAAACCACCTATCTTTCTGTTGCTGATGAGCAAGGCAATATGATCTCTTTCATCAGCAGTCTGGCCGGAGGCTTTGGATCTGGTGTCGTGGTACCCGGAACTGGATTTGCCCTTCAAAACCGTGGGGTCGGTTTTTCGTATGAGCAAGGTCGGGCGAACAGTGTCGCGCCCCGAACCCTTCCTTTCCACACCATTATTCCAGGATTTGTTACAAAAAATACGGCTGACGGCACCCAGGAACCCTGGATGAGTTACGGCATCGTAGGCGGCCCGCAACAACCACAGGCGCATGTGCAATTCCTGTTCAATATGCTCATCTTCGATATGGATATTCAGCAAGCACTGGATGCACCACGTTTCCGGCATTGGAGCGATGATAAGGTCAGTTTTGAATCAAGTATTTCACCTCAGATCATTGAAACTCTCAGGGAAATGGGACATGCACCACAGAATCCGTTGCTGAAAACAGCTCAGACCATTTTCCTGGGACCAAATGGCGGACTCATCTTTGGAGGTGGGCAGGCAATTGTCCGGCATCATACCGGATACATCGCTGGTTCTGATTCCCGCCGGGACGGATTGGCAGCCGCTTATTAGTGGCTGGTGTTGATTTACTTGAAAAAGAAGCCGATCGATACATTTGGTAGATGACAGCCAAAACAAAAGAATACCATGCTGACCTTTTACACGAACCGACAGGTCATCTTTTCAATCGGCCTACTCGGCCTAAGCCTCTTTACACTTAGCTGGATAGTCGGCGGTTTCCTGGTCGAAGACTATAGCCTGTTGAGTCAATACATCAGTGAAAGTTATCAGTGAAAGTTACGCCGTCGATACCCAATATGGCTTGTGGCTGAGAAGCTTCGGTTATATTCCTGCGGGCATTTTGATGTTCCTGTTTTGCTTTCTGGCTGCACGCTTTTTCCCCGCGAATAAACAAATCAAACTCAGTCTCTACGGGATCGGCATCTTTTATGGTTTGGGTACGGTAATAACAGGTATTTTTCCATGCGACAGTGGATGTAACCGTGATTTCATTGACCCCAGTCATTCCCAAATCATTCACAATCTGGTGGGGCTATTGACCTATGTATTTGTTCCCAGCTGCTTGCTTGTTTTGGGTTTAGGGTTAAAAAAAACACCAAACCACAATTGGTTTTCCCTCCAATCCATTGGCAGTGGAGTTGTCGGCATATTCATCGTACTTATCTTATTCTTGAAGCCAAATACTCCATACATCGGTCTGATTCAAAGATTGGTGGAAATCATCTTTGCCACCTGGATCCTGTCTTGCGCGCTGATGATCAAAAAAAAAAGATCATAAAAGCAGCTCGTCATTTTTTCACATTTCATTACCCATAACAACATGCAAGCTCTCTCCATCATCAAACGGGAAATGACCCCAGAAGAATTCAAGCGGATGAATGCTGGCTTCGAGGAAAACGCCATCGACCATGAGGTAGCCATTCAGAGCGCGGACCGATTCAGTTATACTGCGGTTGACCAACAGCTCTTTATTGGTTGTTCTTCTGGCTTGGCGTATAAGAATGGCGAAACATATAATGGCTGGTTTTATTTAACCGATTTGTTTGTCGAAAAAGCGTATCGTTCACAAGGTCTGGGGGCAAAGCTTTTAAGGGCTTTGGAGGATGAAATCAGGTCCCTCGGAATTGGACAGATCTGGACCTGGACGGCAGGATATGAAGCGCCCGGCTTTTATCTGAAGCAAGATTATCAGCTATTCGCCCAAATGGAAAATTGGTATTCTGATGGCAGCAGTCGCGTTGGGCTCAGGAAGAAGTTAAGCTTTTGATTTTGTATGCAGCACAAATATTTCTAAACTCATAGGTAGAGAAGGATTTATCCTCTCTTTATCTATAATCACAATCGACAAATGAAAACACTTATTATTGGCTTATTTGTCTTTTTCTCTGCGCTCGGATTAAGACAAATATGGCAAGCGGGTCCTTTTAAGAAGAAAGCAATTGGCCCCTCTTTTGAAGAACAATTTGCCACATTCCAAATATTAGGTTTTGACCTCAACCCAGGCGCCTCTGTTAAAGATATTCTACGATGGGAAGAAGGGAAAAAGGAATTTGAAGATGAACCCTGGACTCTCATGTATATCACTTTGGGACAAAGTCTTGAACGTGATCCGTGGACACCTTTGACAGATAGATGTTGGAATTTCGACCTTGAAGCAATTGAAGATCATGGTTCCTATGTTTCAATCATGGAAAACATTAGCAGGATCACCAATGGAGAGCTCGAGTTTCGCAACTTGAGAGATTATGTTGATCTTGAAGAGGAAGTTGCCTGGGTCTCATTTGAGCTCAACGGACGAAATTATAAATGGAATCTGCGGGTGGATGATGATTGGGCAGACGGGGATTTATTTGATAAAGTGCAAGAACTAGCCAGGTTTTATGATGCCAATGGCCGGTTCACGTACTTCAATACAGGCGGGCAAGATTTCGTCCTGGGCTATTTAAATGAAGAAGAATTCCACGAAATAAAAGAAGCAACCGGCTTGCAGATCAAATGGCTAAAAGCAAAAGGCCAGATTTACCGCTGAATGTAATAAGACATACAATTCCTGTCTGTTCTAAAGCTAGGCGCAACACATTCTCAAAATAGTCCTCCAAGCATCAAAGAAGCCAGTATGGCCAGATTCTCATCCACAAGTCTTTCTCGGTTCCAGCTTTACCTGGCTGGAAACCTGCTGTTTGCGCTCATCATCGTCTCCTGTAACCTTTCCTGTCAATCAGCAAAGGTCGCAGATACGGTTTCGACCACCCCCAACATCATCCTCAAACTGGATGACCTATGGTTTGAAGATGGCCTGGTTCACCCAGGCTGGGTACAGGTCTTCGATTTTTTGAATCGGGAAAATGTAACCGCCACCATCGGCCTGGTTTGCAACTCCCTGGAAGAAGGGGACAGCAGCTACTTCAATTGGATCAAAGCCCGACAGGCTGAAGGGCACGAGATCTGGCATCATGGTTACTGTCACTGCAAACCGCAAGTTGAAGGAGAAGAAAAACGAGAATTCCGGGGAACAAATGCGGACTACCAGGCACAGCACTTGATGCAGGCCCAGGATTTGGCGAGAGAAAAGCTGAACCTGGATTTACGGACCTTTGGTGCTCCCTATAATTCGACTGATGTGTACACCGCTCAGGCCTTGGATCAAATTCCAGAAATCAAAGTTTGGTTGTATAAAGAAACGGATGCCCCAAGCAAGAAATACGTCATGGATCGCATTCCCGATGTCAACATCGAATATCCAGTTCATATACCAGATTTTACCCAATTCAAAGCAGGCTATGAGAAGCATCAGTCCGCAGAGGTACTGGTCATTCAAGGGCATCCGCGCAGTTGGGTGGAAGACCCCAGCAGATTCGAAGAATTCAAACGGATCGTTTTGTACCTGAAAGCTGAAAAAGTTCACTTTACCACGCCTTACGGATATTACCAGCAGGATCTCAATGAGCAATCACATTAGGACCATGTTTCGATTACAAGGACAACCCAAATCCAGCACGAAATGACATAAAAAAGCGACCCAAGTCATAGACATGAAAGGGGGGGTTTGTGCAAAATTACTCCTAAAATGATTGTTTTCGCCTAAAAATGACCAACTTGTGTAAGCTGACTCGATTGAGATCGAAAGATTCGCCGGACATTTGGCATCGAAGCAGATGAAAAGAGGAGATAGTGCGAATATGATCAATAAACATACTACCAAAGCGATCCAAAGCATTGATGAATTGATACAGGCTCTGGCCAGAAACAACAAATCAATGTTTGGAAACATTCTGAAAAGC
>JBCBZF010000474.1:0-5409 GCA_039815525.1 Bacteroidota bacterium
CGATACCGGTCCGAAAATTCAGATTACTATGTACCCATCTGCTTTCCCATTCCAGTCGGGGTTCCTTTTCCAGCATGGGCAGGTCCTCTTGGGTACAGGATAAAAAACAAGTCATCAGGATCAGGGGAATACAGTGTTTCATGAGTTCTTTATTTTTCCTGAGCAAGAACTCTCCCTGATCCAGGCTTTCAAAAATGCTTTTCGAGCCCTTGCATGTGTATCTGGCAGGAATCACCAATCTGGTAACAATTGATCAGTCAGATTTGTATTTTTTGCAAAAAGCCCAGTCGGATTACCTGCATACAGATATTCTCATTTGCAGGACCTTCAGATTTTATACAGAAAGATTGTGTTTATTGTTGTTGCAGCCTGTAGATATATTGGCATGAAATTATTGATCGTCGAAGATGAAAAAGAGCTGCGACGCAATGTGCTGAGCTATTTTTCTGAGGGAGAATTTGTCTGTGAAACCGCCCGGAATTTTCGGGAGGCGCAGGAAAAGGTGTTGTCTTTTCGCTATGACATCGTGCTGCTTGATCTGATGCTGCCGGATGGCGAAGGTTTGAACCTGCTCAGCTTATTGAAGCAAACCCATCCAGACACGGGCGTCCTGATCATTTCTGCCAAAAATGCCCTGGATGATCGGATTGAAGGTCTCAATCTGGGCGCAGACGATTATCTCACCAAGCCTTTTCACCTTTCCGAACTCAATGCCCGCCTCCGCGCCATATATCGACGCAGAAAGTTGCAGGGCCAAAACTTTGTGGAATATGAGGAAATTCGCCTGCAACCAGATACACATGAAGTCTGGATTCACGGTGAGTCGCTGGTCCTGACGGTGAAAGAGTACGAGTTGTTGCTGTTTTTCATCACCAATAAACACCGGGTACTGACCAAGCAGGCGATTGCAGAGCATTTATGGGGTGATCATATCGACATGCTGGACTCGCTTGACTTTGTGTACCAACACATCAAAAATCTCCGTAAGAAGATTGAAAAAGTGGGTGGGGCGGACTACATCCAGACAATTTACGGACTAGGGTACAAATTTTCGAACCGCTGATTGATATGCGCCTTCTGCTTAAAACCACCATTTTCTACCTGCTGTTGGCTCTTTCGGTCTTCGGCATCGGTGGTTTTATCGCTTATTTTGTGTTACAAGACGCCATGCGGACAGAAATGGATTACGAATTGCGGCGGCAGCTGCGGTACATTGCGCGATCCATCGAGGAAGGCCAGTCCCTTGAAAGCCTGACCAACCGCCGCATCCAGATCGCTCCGGTCAGTTGGGCTGATACAATCAACAGTCAAAATGCTTTCACTGACACGCTTTTTTATCATCCGGTAACAGACCAGCTGGAAGTCTTCCGCAAACTGGAAGTGGTCCGGGTGGTCAAAGACATTCCCTACCACTTCACCATCATCGATATCTTCATTGAAGAAGAGGACATGATCGACAGCGTAGTGCTGATTTTGTCCCGCATTTTCATCATTCTGACGCTTACTTTCCTGGTTGGCAGTTTTGTCATTTCCCGCTGGTTGCTCAAACCATTTCAGGGAATTTTGCAAGCCATTCAGCACTTTCGGCTCCGATCGGATACGGCGATTGAACTGCCCAGTACCAGTATCCGGGAGTTTCGGCAGCTCAATCATTTTGTGGCCCAAATGACAGACAAAGCCAGACAGGACTATCAGAATTTGAAGGAGTTTTCGGAAAATGCTTCCCATGAAATGCAGACGCCCCTGGCCATTGCCAGAGGCAAGCTGGAATTGCTATTGGCCTCGCCAGATTTGAAGCCGGAACAGTTGGGACTCATTGATGCAGCGCAACAGGCAATGAGTCGCTTATCCAAACTCAATCAGGCTTTGACTTTACTGAGTAAAATTGAAAACCGGGAATTTGTACCAGATAAGGCAATTGATTTTCCAGTCTTATTCAAACGGGAATTGGAGCATTTTGGAGAGATCGCCGCTTTGAAAGAGATTCGGATCGAACCAGAAATTGATCCGCAATGCTGGTTGTACATCCATGAATCTCTCGCAGAAGTTCTGATCAGCAATCTCCTCAAAAACGCCATCCAGCACAATGAGGCTGGTGGCTGGGTCAGGGTGTATCTGGACCAAACCACTTTACGAATTGACAACAGTGGCCCGGAACCGGAGGGAGATCCGAAACAGTTTTTCGAACGCTTCCGCAAAGCCTCAACTGGCCAAAGTAACCTCGGACTTGGTCTCGCCATTGTCCACAAAATCTGTGACCTCCACCGCTTTCAGATTGACTATCAATTTGTGGATCACCATCATTCTATTCAGGTGAATTTTGCGGAAAATATCCTGCCCTGATGTACTTCAAATTTGCTTCAGAATTCCTACCAATTTGCCACATATTCCCACTGTTAATAGAAGCGATTGTTTGACCAAAAGCAATTCTGACAAACACGCTTCATGAAAAATATCTTCACTTTTTTCCTTTTCAGTTTTTCCCTCGGCCTTATTTGGGGTCAAAATGCGCCTGGCAAGACGCAGATATCTGGCACTGTACTCGACGGTAGCAATCAAAATCCCCTGGAGTATGCAGCCATCCGGATTGCAAAATTAAGTGACAGCAGCGTCGTTGCCGGAGGCGTAACAGACAGCAAAGGAACATTTCAAATTGCCGTTTCAGCTGGCTCTTATCTGGTTGAGGTGAGCTATTTGTCCTATGAGAAAAAACAAATCAGCCCTGTTGAAGTAAGCCGTAGCCGGCCGCATGCAAAGCTGGGGAACATCCAGGTGACGGAAAGCGCTGTTACACTGGACGCGGTGGAAATGACTGCGCAGCGTTCTCAATTGAGCATGGATCTTGATAAACGCGTTTACACGGTGGATGCCGATATTGCCAATACCGGCAGCAATGCCAGCGAGATCCTGGAAAATGTCCCTTCAGTAACCGTTGACATTGAAGGAAATGTCGCCTTGAGAGGCAGTCAAAACGTCCGGATTTTGATCGATGGCAAGCCGTCCGGCATGGTTGGCATCAGCAGTGCCGACGCATTGCGTAATATGCAAGGCAGCATGATCGAACGGGTAGAGGTCATCACCAATCCATCGGCTCGTTATGATGCGGAAGGAGAAGCTGGTATCATCAATATTGTCCTAAAAAAGAATAAAAGACGGGGGGTTAATGGGTCTTTTGACCTGACTGTTGGGGAGCCAGACAATTATCGTGCTGCGTATAATCTCAATTTTCGGAGAGAAAAGTTTAACTTCTTTTCTAATTTTGGGTTCAATTATAGAAACCGCCCTGGTCGAAGCACGTTTTTTCAGGTCTTTGAAGATGAAAACGGTCTGTTCAACAGCTACCGCAGTAACAATGACAGGATCCGTGGCGGATACTCTGGTAATCTTCAGCTGGGACTGGATTATTATTTTGATAAATACAACAGCATCACCGTTTCCGGGCTGTACCAGGCCGGAGATGGAGAAAATACTTCTAAGATTACCTATGAAGATTTTGATCAAAACGAAGAGCTGATTAATCTTGAACTGCGGGACAATACCGAGCGGGAAATTGAGCATAATATTGAAAGCAGTCTCAGTTACCGCCGTACCTTTCCGCAGAAAGGTCGTGAATGGACCACGGATGTAAAATACATTGTCAGTGATGAAACCGAATTGGCCAAATACCTGCAAACCGGCGGCAGTGGCAACACGCTGCTCAATCAGGAGTCGGATAATACCGAAGACCAGACCAATTGGTTTTTCCAGACAGATTATGTGCATCCACTAGGAAAAAATGGGAAGTTTGAGACCGGTTCACGGATCACGCTTCGCAGCATTACAAATGCATATCAAGTGCGGGAAGAGGGGCCGGATGGCATTTTTGAAGTGCTATCTGATTTTGACGACGAACTACGTTACCAGGAAAATGTCTATGCGGCTTATGCGATTTATGGCAACAAATGGCAAAAACTCTCTTATCAAGTAGGACTTCGCGCGGAGTACTCCACTATCACTACCGAGTTAGTCAAAAGTAACCAACGCAACCCACGGGATTTCATGAATGTGTTTCCCAGCCTCCACCTTTCGTATGAGGCAAGCGCGCAGAATCAGTTTCAGCTGAGCTATAGTCGTCGGATCAGCCGGCCTCGTTTCCGCAACTTGTTATCCTTTCCGACCTTTGAAGACACCCGAAATCTCTACCAGGGAAATCCTGATCTCAATCCTACCTTCACGGATTCTTATGAGGCAGGCTATCTCCGATATTGGGAAAAAGGCTCTTTGCTGAGCAGTGTATACTATCGTCGCCGGACGGGTGTGGTCGAGCGGATCATCGAAGTAGATGAGGATGGCTTCACCAGGCGTTTTCCCATCAACTTATCAGTTGAAAATGCAGTGGGAATTGAGTTCAATGGTAATTACAGTCCAACCAAATGGTGGCAGCTGACCCTGAATGCAAACTTCTATCGGGCAGTTCGACGGGGAGAATATGAGGGCGTCCGATATGATGCAGACACCTACACCATGACCAGTCGGTTCAGCACCAAAATGACCATTCTGAATGATCTGGATATTCAGACTTCATTCAATTACCGTGCACCGCGTGTAACCACTCAGGGTCGCAACCTTGCCATTTACAGTTGGGACATGGGGGCAGCCAAAGACATTCTCAAAGGAAAAGGGACGCTTACCTTCAGTGTACGGGACTTGCTCAACAGTCGCCGTTGGCGCGCCATTGTGGAAGGAGATGGCTTTTACTCTGAGTTGGACTTTCAGTGGCGGGTACGGCAGTTCATGTTGTCATTCAACTATCGCTTGAATCAAAATAAAAAGCGCCGCCGTGGCGGCCGTGGCGGAGGTGGATTTGATGAGGGGGATTTTTAAGGTGTGAATCACACCTTCAGGAAAATCGGTATAAGGCTGGTCCCGGGGTCATTTGGCTCCGGGCTTTTTTATGCAAAAAAGACATTTCCCGTTAGCCCTTTGTACCTTCCAATATGACAACGCCCAAACAAGTACTCGTCATTGGTGCAGGTGCAGCCGGCCTGTATGCGGGCCATGAACTGGCCAGGCATGGGATCGATTTTATGATTCTGGAAGCGTCTGACCGCCATGGCGGCCGTTTAGGCAAATTGGAAGGTTTTGCTGATTACCCGCTTGATCTCGGTGCGGAATGGCTGCATGGCAAGAAGTCGATCATGGGGAAGCTCGCAAAACGTACTCACACGCCGATCAAAAAGGATAAAAGCAAGGAACGCTATTGGTTCAAGCATCAATTGGTCAAAAAAACACCGATTGATGTATGGGGATTTTTTGAGCAAAGGAATCTACCTGACCTTTCTTTTCAAGATGTGGCCAAACAAAATGGATTTTGGGAAGACTATCAGTATATGGTTGAAGCAGTGGCAGGTGATTTTGGGGCGGCAGCTC
>JBCBZF010000231.1:0-7672 GCA_039815525.1 Bacteroidota bacterium
ACCTGTGGCAACAGTAGCCCTAGATGGGGCGAAAAATGCGGGATCCTTCGGTTATCACGTCAGCAATTTCTTCGCTGCTACCTCACGCTTCGGAACACCTGAAGACCTCAAACATCTTATCAACGAGGCCCACAAGCGCGGCATTGCCGTGATCATGGATGTGGTTCATTCCCACGCAGTCAAGAATCTGGCCGAAGGTCTCAATGAATTTGACGGTTCTGGAGATCAGTATTTCCATCCCGGTAGCCGCGGCGAACACAGCAGCTGGGATTCCAAGCTGTTCAACTACGGCAAATGGGAAGTACAGCAATTTTTGTTGTCAAACCTGACTTTCTGGCTCGAAGAGTATCATTTCGACGGCTTCCGCTTTGATGGCGTTACGTCCATGCTGTATTTCCACCACGGTCATTTCGTCAGCTTTGATCACTATGATAAATACTTCAAGGATGGCGTAGAATGGGATGCCATTACCTACCTCCAACTCGGCAACGAACTATTGCACGAAATCAAACCCGGCGCCCTTTCCATCGCAGAAGACATGAGTGGTATGCCTGGCTGTTGCCGAAAAGTAAATGAAGGCGGTTTGGGATTTGACTACCGGCTTGGCATGGGCATTCCTGACTATTGGATCAAACTCCTGAAACATAAGCGAGATGAGGATTGGAACCTCAACGAAATGTGGCATACTTTGACCAACCGCCGCTTCAATGAAAAAACCATCTCCTATGCCGAATCTCATGACCAGGCACTTGTGGGAGATAAAACCCTGGCTTTCTGGTTGATGGATAAAGAGATGTACTGGCACATGATGGTGGATGACAATCATCCCATTATCGATCGGGGCATCGCCATGCATAAAATCATCCGCCTATTCACCGCGGCTTTGGGAGGAGAAGGCTATTTGACCTTCATTGGCAATGAATTCGGCCACCCCGAGTGGATCGACTTCCCACGGGAAGGCAATGACTGGTCATATAAACACGCCCGACGGCAGTGGTCCCTGGTAGATAGGGAAGACTTGAAGTATCGTTTTCTCAATGCCTTTGATAAAGCCATGGTCCATCTGCTGCATTGGAGCGATATTCTCCCGGCGCTTCCCGCACAGCAGCTCAATATCGACCAGGAAAATCATGTAATTGCCTTTGAACGCAACAACCTGATATTCCTATTTAACTTCCATCATGAGCGTTCCATCGCTGACTATCAGTTCTTTGTACCCCAGGCAGGCGCCTACGAAATGATTCTCAATTCAGATGATGCAGAATTTGGGGGACATGGACGGGCTGATTCGACGGTGAAGCACGAAACCATCGAAGATGAACACGGCTCAAACTGGCTTCGGGTATACACGACCAGCCGCACTGCTATGGTCTTCAAAAAAATCGATTGATGATGATGCCTCATTTCATCGGATAAATCGTATCATTGGCAGAAAAGCAACTTTTAGCCGAATCCTTTGGTCTTCTTTTGGGTAAAAGCATGAGATAAACACGCACTGAATTCAGCATGCTCGACGAACAGGCACTGCAACGATTGGACAACCAAACCTTTGAAAAGGTGTTCCGGATGTATTTTCCGGGACTGCGTGCCTATGCCCGAAAAATCCTCAATGATCCTACCCAGGCTGAAGAAGTGGTGCAAGAGGTTTTTATGCAGTTGTGGGAAAAAAGAGGTGAAATCACTTTTGAAACTTCTATCAAGTCCTACCTGTTTCGGGCCGTATACAATCGCAGTCTCAATCGAATTCGCGATCTCAAAACCCGCCAGCGGCATCAGGAAGTCGTAGAAAGCAGCAATAAAGAAAATGAATTGATCGAATTTGATCCGGCTGTCGCCTCGGATGTGAAACAGCACATTTATGAAGCCATCGGGCAATTGCCGGAACAATGTGGTCGCATCTTCAAGATGAGTCGTTTCGAAGGCTTGACCTATAAAGAAATTGCCCAAAAGTTGAATATTTCGCCCAAAACCGTCGAAGTCCAAATGGGCCGGGCATTGAAAAAACTGAGAGAAATGCTTCGCCACCACCTGATTTCCATCCTGGCAGGATTTTTTTTATGGTGGTTGTAGGGGTAGGATGATCCGGGCGGTGTCCCGGTAGTGAGAGAAACTATGCAAGAAGATGTAGGACATAACGCACCCCATGCTTTGATCGCCCAGTATCTGGCGGGCGAACTGAGTTTGCAGGACCGCCTCAAGGTGGAAGCCTGGCTGGCGGAGTCTGCGGACAATCAGGCCTACTTCGATGAATTGCAGATTGCCTGGACCCAGATGGATCTGGTGGAATCAGAAGATATTCTGGCAGTAGAACCCGCCTGGGATGCATTCAAAGCCAGGGTTCAAACCGAAGCAAAAGTCAAACCGCTGCATGAAGCACAGCAACAAAGCGCAGAAAGCACGAAGGGATTCCCCTGGATGCGCATTGCTGCGGCAGGATTGGTGTTGATTCTGAGTGCGGTCCTGCTCTGGCAGTTTGTAGGTGGTAGCGCAGAAAAGCCGCAGTTGGTCCGCAATGATACCAATGGAAACATGGAACTCAAGCTCGAGGACGGTTCTGTCATTACCCTGCGTCAGGGCGCAGAACTGGCTTTCCCAACTGAATTTGCCATGGACGAAAGACGGGTGGTACTGAGTGGAGAAGCTTTTTTTGAAGTAGAAAGTGATCCGGCCCACCCATTTATCGTGGAGGCGGGTGAGATAGAGGTGAAAGTACTCGGTACGGCCTTTAGCGTCAAAAATGACCTGAACACCAAAGAAGCGGAAGTACAGGTTCAGGAAGGAACGGTGCAGGTAGAAGCACTTTCTCCATCCAAAGTCGTCAAGCCAAAAGCCATTTTGCGACGTGGGCAGCAGGCGAGCTACGCACCAAAGGTTGACTCTGTTGTGGTGGAGCGCAAGGTGGATGTAAACGCCTTTGCATGGAAGACACGCGAACTGAATTTTGAGCAAATGACACTCATTGAGGCGATTGAGGTTTTGGAAGAATTATATGAAGTGCCGATTGGTATTGAGAGCGATTTTATCAAAGATTGTCTGGTCACCTCAACCAATCATAAAGACGAGCCGCTTGAAACGATATTGAAGAAACTTGCCTCAATTGAAGGTAATCAGCTAGAGACAACAGGGAATGGGTATATCATTAAGGGGGAAAATTGTGCTGGCAAATGATACATCAAGCCTATGAAAAACATTTCCCGACCGCTTCTTTTTCTTCTTCTCCTCCACAGTCTTTTCCTCTCCAAAAGTCTGGCCCAGTCAAATCTTCTGGATCGCCAGATCACCTTTGAAGCCAGCAAGATTAGCCTCAAGCAGGCTTTGTATCGCCTCAGTGAGCTGGGAGAGTTTGGCATTTCCTATAATCCCCGCATTTTTCCGCTGGACAAACAACTCGACCTTTCTCTGGAACAAAAAAGCATTCACCAATCTCTGGACGAATTATTGGGAGAGGGGAAGTACAATTACATCGTAATTGAGGATCACTTGATCATCAACCGGGCCAATCTGCCCAAACGGGCTGAAGAAAAGGCGCTCCCCTTGCCCAAACCAGTGGTCAGGCGGGATCGCATCATTCGTGGCCAATTGCTGGACCTTGCCACGGGCAAGCCTTTGTATCGCGCCTCGGTCTTCGACCGACGAACCGGTAAAGCGGCTGTTACCAACCGCCGGGGCTACTATCAGCTCAATCTCCCCACTGACCAGCAAAAGGGAGAGCTGGTGTTGCAGCACCGTCTCTATGAAGCCAAAGAATTGGTGGTCAGCTTCAAGCGGGATACCATTGTCAACCAATCCCTCCAACCAGTAACCATCACACCGATCGAAGCCCAGGAAATTGTCTTGCAGGACAGCATTGACAATCCGGTTGCGGATGTCTTTCTGGTCCGTCTCCTGATCAACGATCAGATCCTGTCTTCCGATCTCAAAGACACTCTGTATCGGAAATTCGCCCAGATCACCGTCATTCCGCCCGCCAGCAGCAATGGACTCCTCACTCCCAAAACCGTCAATACCTTCTCTCTGAATGTGATTGCTGGTTATTCGGCGGGACTGGATGGGCTGGAATTTGGGACCTTACTCAATGCCGAACGCTATGATGTCAATGGGGTGCAGATTGCCGGTCTGGCCAATGTAGTCGGTGGCCGTGCCAATGGTGTGCAGTTTGCAGGCGGATTCAACGTCAATTTCCGCTCTGTCGGCGGATTTCAATTGGCAGGATTTGGCAATTGGGCAGACAGCCTCAAATATGGGGCGCAGATCTCTGGTTTCACCAATGTCCTGACCGGACAACTCAAAGGTGCCCAAATCACTGGATTTTTCAATGTGAGTGCGGGCAATATCGAAGGGGTGCAAATCGCTGGCTTTGGCAATCTCAGCACTGGTATCAGCCGTGGCCTGCAGATTAGTGGCTTCATCAATACCTCTGGTGTCATTGCGGGTAGTCAATTGACCGGAGGGATAAACATCGCCCGTACAGTCATTGGCACCCAATTGGCACCCATTCTCAATCTGTCCTATCAATCAGTGCTTGGTACCCAAATCGGGTTGATCAATGTTGCTGGCAAGGTAAAAGGCGCCCAGTTTGGCCTGATCAATTTTGCCGACAGCATCAATGGCGTTCCTTTTGGTCTGTTGAGTTTTGTCCGGCAGGGCTACCATCCGATTGAACTGACCGGAGACGAAATCCTCAATGGTCAACTGATCATCCGCACCGGCACCCGTCGCTTCTACAACATTCTACGAGCAGGGATAGATCCGGGCCCGGAAGGCGACGCCGTACGCTGGGGCTTTGGATATGGAATCGGCACCCAGACGCCACTGGGTCGCAAACGTCGCTGGCATTGGGCCTGGGAAGCCTCCGCCAACCAGATTATTCCGGACTCCCGGGAGCCGCTGGATGTCAATCTCATGGGACAACTACATACTGGGCTGGTCATTTCCCTCAATCGTCACCTGGATCTCCATTTGGGTCCCAATGCCAATCTGTTTCTCACCACCCAAAAAGATCCGATCAGTGGTGAATTCACCGCCAATATTCCTCCTTACATTCTGGCCGAGCGCAACATCAATGATAACGCCTTGCTACAATTTTGGGTAGGCGGCAGAGTTGGCATTAGTTTTCGCTGATGACCGATTCTTTTTTGTCGATTGATCGAAAATGTGGATATTTCATCCACTATTGAAGAAGGCTATGACCACTTATCTGGCGTGCCTTTTTGTTAACCATCAATCATTGCACAACATGAAACGCTTTCTCATCATCCTGGGGCTCAGCCTGCCCTTTTTCCTCTTTGCACAAGACAATACCTTTACCCTCAATACCAGCATTTCCCTGGAGATGGACGAATCCATGCCCGATTCAGTCAAAGAAAAGATTCAGTTTATCACCACTGAAATGGATGTTTTTTCCACTGTCATTATGAGCATGGTGAGTAGTATGAACATCAATGTTCCCCCTAAAGCATCTTCCGAAGAGGTACAGGCAAATTTCAACGATATCCTGAGCCGCAGCCTGGGCCAATTCATGCAAGAGAATCAGGAATTTAATGTCAATCTTGTCAAGCATTTTTTGAACAATTACTCCATGGCTGAATTGAAGGAATTGGATGCGTTATACCAGACATCACTCGGTCAAAAGCTCTTGCAGAGTAATGTTTTCCTCAACAACCAGATTTCGGAAGGAAGCAGAGCCATGCAAGAAATCCAGGATGCCATCATTGAAGCTGAATACGGAAAGGGGAAGAAAAAGAAGAAAAAGAAATGAGGGTAGTTCAATCGAAGTACCCCAAGTCTGGCCTCCAGCTTACTGTTAGCATTCTGCTCCTGTTCCTCTCTGGCTGCACTTCTTCCTACACCAATTTCTGTTTTCTCAATCTCGGTGATTCAGATGTCTTGATGGAATATCAACTCCCTGAGAAATCTCCGAATCAGTCATTCTCCATGTATCCGAAGCTGATAGACCTGGAAGACAATTTTTCAGAACTGGCTTTTGACAAGGGAAATAACATCAGCGTAGAAGAGAGGAGAAAAATCTTTCGTTGCCTGCTTCATCCGCAACAGGGGCTTCAATTGGGCCGGATGCTAGATTTTTCGTTCGAAGAAGAAACGGTCAAAAAGCATCTGGCTGAGAATCTGGTATACCTGCAATTTACCCTCCAGAATGAGACCTATACGTTCCAGGGCGAAGAAATTGGAGAGCGGTTCCGCTTCATTGCCCCCGAAATATTCGCAATCACGATCAAATAGTGGGAAAAAGATGCGGATTTCTATTTTGACATTTTGCCACTTTGGATTTGATGGATAGATTACCACAAAACCACATCTCCGATGCCTACGACACGCAGAAAATTCATCACATCCAGCCTGAAAGCAGGGTTGGCCACCGGAATCCTCAGTCAAAGCCTGCTTGCCTGCTCCACTGAGTCGCAAACGCAAAGCGTTGAAAAGTGGGAAGCAGCTGCGCCCAAACCACTGAAAATCCTGATTTTGGGTGGAACCAGCTTCCTGGGACCACATCAGGTAGCCTATGCGCTGTCGCGTGGGCATTCCATCACTACCTTTACCCGGGGGAAAACCAAACCAACCATTTATGCAGATCTGTTTGATCAGGTAACGTCCCTCATTGGCGACCGAAATGATGATCTCACTGCCCTGGAAAACGGCCAGTGGGATGCTGTCATCGATAATTCTGGCCGCCGACTGGCCTGGGCAGAATCCTCTGCCAAGCTGTTGAAGGATAAAGCCAATCTATACCTCTATACCTCTTCGACTGGTGTCTATTATCCCTATCATGATAAGGGCGAAAACATTGATGAGACGACAACTATCCTCACGGCTGAACCGGAGGGGATTGAAGATGAAGACATGAAGATGGAGTATTGGTATGGGGTGATGAAAGGCAATTCAGAACAAGCGGTGCGCAATGAATTTGGGGATGAGCGGACCATTGCAGTGCGCCCAACCTATATGATTGGTCCGGCGGATCGGATGGATCGTTTTACCTATTGGCCTTTGCGCATGGCGCAGGGTGGCGATGTAATTGTACCCGGCAAAGCAAATGATCCGGTCCAGTACATTGATGTGCGTGATGTGGCCGAATGGATGATCAGATTGATTGAGGAGAAAATGACAGGAACCTTTAATGCGGTTGGCCCACAAGCCAAACAAAACGTCCGGGAATTTGCCCAGGAAGCCGCAAAGGCTTTTGACACGGAATCCAATCTGGTCTTCATAGATGACTATCAATTTCTCAAAGATCAGAACGTTCCGTTTCTGGTTCCCTGGATTCCATCAGAAGGCAACAATGCAGGTTCTGCTTTGGCCAGCAACCAAAAAGCACTCGCCAATGGACTCAGCATTCGTCCGCTGACTGAATCAATGAAAGACTTTTATACCTGGTGGAATTCTGGAGCTGTGGCTCCTGACCGGAAAGAAAAGTTTGAAACAGACCCAGAATCACTGTTGGTCAGAGATCAGGACGTCATTGCGGCCTGGCACAAGCAGCAAGGATAATTTTTTTTCGCACAGCACAAACAGCGAGAAACAAAATCAGTTTACTGAGTACTTGTCCAGGTAACGATTTTACGATCACGGTAACGATAGATAATGCTCCTGTATTCACTGGGAATTTGGATGCTACGGTATGTTCCGGAGATGCTACGGGTGTTATTTTGCCTTC
>JBCBZF010000235.1:0-7626 GCA_039815525.1 Bacteroidota bacterium
CCCGGCTCCAAAGACTATGATGCTTTTATCTCAAAATGGGCTGAGGGAGAGTATTTTAAGTTGTGGTTTATGAAAAATCCTTCTGATCCTGGAGAAATACTGGCCAGACAAGTGCTGAAATGAAATTTTTCCTCCGCATACTGTTGATACTGGGTTTGGCCTATTTGGTCCAGAGTTTCTTTCCATTTTGGACGGCTGCCATTGTGGCTTTTGTGGTTGGCTTAGTGCTGAGTGAAAGAAGAAAGCGACGCGTATTTGGCAATAAAAAGCAGGCGAAATCCTATAGCTTCCTGGCTGGTTTTCTGGCACTTTTTATCCTCTGGGGCGGCATGTCCTGGTATCTGGATGCGCAAAATGCGTCGCTTCTAAGCGAAAAAATTGCTCAGCTCCTGCTGAGGGGACAAGAAGCTCCTTTTCAGGGTGCCTGGTTTATGATTCTAACAACTGCTTTGATTGGTGGTCTAATGGGAGGCTTCAGTTGTTTAAGCGGAAACCTATTGGGAGAAGCCATTAAATCCTGATCATTCCCATACCCGCATTAAAAAGTCGATCCAATTTCCAGACATGATCCCAATGATGTCTGATTCGCTATAGCCTCTTTTCTGAAGAATGGAGGGGATTGTCTGCAGGTCTGCGATACTTTCTACATCCATTGGACTTTGTTCCTTGCCAAAAGCGCCATCTAAATCAGAGCCGATGGCTACATGCTTTGCGTTGCCCGCCAGTTGGCAAATGTGGTCGATGTGATCTACAATTTTCTCCATGGTCAACTCCATTGCTTCAGGTGTGCTTTTGCCCCTTACCCAGCCGGGAACTGTCATCCAACCATCAAAAACCGCCCCAATGACGGCTTTTCTTTCCAGTAATGTTTTGATCTGCTCATCGCTGAGCTGCCGGTTGTGATCGACAATGGCCCTGCAGTTGTGATGGCTGGCCCAAACAGGCCCATTGAAATGATCAAGGGCTTCCCAGAAACTCTCATCGCACAGGTGGGTCGCATCAAGGATGATGTTGAGAGACTCCATTTTTCTCAATAAAGCCTTTCCTTTTTGACCTATTCCCCCGCTGGCATTGGTACCTTGGGCATAAGTACCTGGACCATAATGCGCTGGCCCCAGTGCACGCAAACCATAGGCGTGAGCGGTTTCCAGATACTCAATTTCTACCAGAGAGTCAGCTCCTTCGAGGCTCAGGATATACCCAATGGTATGAGCTTCTCCATTTTGCCAGTGGGCCAGATGTTGTTGTAGGGTGGGTTTGTCCCTAATTTGCCGGATTTCACCCGCATTTTCCATTTGACGATACCACGCAAGTTGCGCCTGGGTCATGGCCCAGGCTTGCTCAGGTGACCGCCAGCCAGGGCGGGGATGATTCCGTTTGGCATAACGGGCAATCTGGGTGGCAACACACAGGCCGATGTTGCCCTGACGCATGGCGGGAAAGCTCACGGTCCCATTGCCCCGATCCGGGAGATCACTCATGCCTTTTTCCCAATCACGAATGGTATCAATTTCCCACCGCAGGTCTCGGTTCCACTCCATGGCATTCATGGCGAGATCGAGATGCGCATCGAAGATGAGATATTGCCCTTGTTGATTTTTCATGCGTGTAATTCAAAGATTGCTTCTATTTCCACGGCAATGCCACCGGGTAAGATCATGCCGACTGCCGAACGTGCTCCTTTTCCGTGTTCTGGTCCGAGGAGTTTTACCCATAATTCGCTGAAGCCGTTGATGACTTGTGGAGACTGACCAAAACCGGGCTGGCAATTGACCATGCCAAGCACTTTGATCAGCCGTTTGATGCGGTCGAGATCGCCAAGCGAAGCTTTGAGGGTGCTGATCATGGTCAGTGCTACCGCTTCAGCGGCTTGCTTGCCTTCTTCCCTACTCATGTTTGTTCCGACCTGTCCAGTAATGAGGCTGCCGTCTGCTAAACTTGGGGCCTGCCCGGAAACATAGGCAGTGTTTTGATGGATGACAACAGGATGATAGACGCCGCCCGGTGGCGGAGTTGGTGGGAGTTGGAGGCCAAGGGCCTGGAGTTTGGTTTCGATTTGAGACATGAGAAGCGTGGTTGAGGGCCGGGTTTAAACCCGGCCGGATGAATGCAGGCCGCAGGCCTGGTGGAGGCATCATATCTGGCCGCAGGCTTTTATCAACACCTTTGCTACGCAAAGTCTAGGCCTTGGCCGGGTTTAAACCCGGGCCATCACACCAACTGGTTCAACACCAGGACCCCGATCAACCCCACGACCGAGACCGTAGTCTCCATCAAAGTCCAGGTGGCCAGGGTATCCCGGATAGAAAGATTAAAATATTCTTTGAACAGCCAAAAGCCGCTATCATTGACATGCGAAAAAAAGATACTTCCAGCCCCAACTGACAAGACCATTAGCTCTGCTGATACACTGCCAGTACTCACCAATGGCAAAACAATACCCGCAGCTGTCATGCCAGCCACCGTTGCAGAACCCACACACACACGAATCACTGCCGCAATGACCCAGGCCAGTATCAAGGGCGACAAACTCGCACTCTCTAAAACTTCTCTCAGATAATCACTGACCCCACTTTCAATCATGATCTGTTTCAGTGCACCTGCGCCGCCAATAACCAGTAGAACCATGGTAATACTGCTTACGCCCTTACCAAGATTATTCATGATCTCGCTCATCTTTTTCCCTCTTGCCAATCCCAGGGTGTAGATCGACAGTAAAACGGCCAGCAACATTGCCAGAGCCGGATTGCCCAGGATATTGGCAATTTCCACGACTCTCGACCCTTCCGGGGCAAGCAATCTTACCACCGCTGCCCCACCGATCAGAATGACGGGAAACAAGGCTGAAAACAAACTCACGCCCAATGAAGGTAGTTTGTCTTCCGGGAGTTGTTCTGTTTGAAAAAATTCTGCCAATGGCTCAGAATGAAAACGCCTGGTCCAGCGCGAAAAAAGTGGAATGATCACCAGAACTGCAGGGATTGCCACAATCAAGCCGTACAAAAGCGTTTTGCCCACATCTGCCGAAAACATCGCCGCGATTGCGGTTGGGGCCGGATGCGGAGGGAGGTAACCGTGGGTCACCGACAAGGCTGCCAGCATCGGCAGACCAACATACAATAACGGCAAGCCTGTAGAAGCGGCGACGGTAAATACCAGCGGAACCATGATCACAAAACCCACTGAGTAGAACATGGGTATGCCCACAATGAAACCTGTGATCATCAGCGCCCATTGAACCCGCTTCAGACCAAAAGCCGCCACCAGTTTACTGGTGATGTTCTGTGCTGCGCCGCTGTCGGCCACTAACTTCCCCAGCATGGCCCCAAATCCGAGGATCATGACCAGAGAGCTAAGCGTATTGCCAATGCCGGTTTGGATTGCTGCAATGCTTTTCAAAACGGGCATTCCTTCACACACACCAACAAATAAGGCGACCAGGATGAAAGAAATAAAGGCGTTGAGTTTGAATCCGGAGATGAGAACCAGTAGTAGTAAGACCCCCAGTAAGACAATCAAGACAGGCATAATCGTAGTAGTTCTTTTTCTAAGCTGATGATAAGAAAAAGCCCGCTGAATTTTCTGCTTGGCGATGACATCTTCTTGTTCGATTTGCATACAAAAAGCCCTCACAAACCAACTGACTGTGAGGGCCCGAATATTTTTTGGACGAAAAAGCTATCGAACCAAGGTAAGGTTACCAGTATATGCCTTTTCGCCAATTTTTACCACATAATAGTATACTCCTTCTACTGAGCGGTTTCCGTTTTGGTTGACACCATTCCAGCCGTCTTGGGGAGAAGAAGTTCCTGCATAAACCAAACGTCCCCAGCGATCCACGATTTCCATGCTAAAAGATTCAGATCCATCATATTCCACCTGAAATTGATCATTGATGCCATCGTCATTGGGCGAGAAAACATTGGGGATGAACAAACCCGGCTCAAAGATTTTGAAGGGGCCAAGTTCTTTTTGGTCTACACAACCTGCTACATCTCTGACGGTCAGGCGCACAAAGAAGTCCCCTGCAATTTCATAGACATGGGTTGGGTTTTGATCTTTGGAAAATTGCTCATCACCAAACTCCCAGAAATAGCTGATCGCATGTTGGGATTGATCGATGAAGTTGACCAGTGCATTGGGAAGGGGAATAGAATCTGGTGGCATCGGACTCGCCACAAAATCCGCTACAGCTTTGGGTACCACAACGATCTGCCTTTCTCTATTTTCTGCCTCACATCCACCCGGGCCTACAGTGGTAAATCCAACTGTATACCTTCCAGGCTGATCGTAGATATGGTCCGGATTGGCTTCATTGCTAATGGGGGTACCATCGCCAAAGTCCCAGACAAAGGACGTCCCGGTATTGGTATTTTCAAGAAAACTGATCGAAAGCGGGGTACAACCTGTATCCACTGATGCAAAATAGTCTGCAGTAGGAGTTGGATTGACCGCAACTTCCACGCTGGCTTCATCCTGGCACGCACCCTCTTTTATGATCACTGAATAGACCGTATTCTCATTGGGAGACGCCATAGGGGTTGCACTGGATGGGTCATCCAAACTGATCGCAGGTGTCCAGAAATATTGTGCATTGCCTAGGCCGCCAGTGGCGCGTAGCTGGACACTTTCCCCGTCGCAAATCCTGCTTGTATCAGTAAAGGCTTCCGCGAAAACCGGATCACTGACAGTAATCAATACATCATCAGTGCTGCTACAGGCACCCATGGATGTCTGCAATGTATAGTTAATTGTCTGTCCGGGAACCGTAGTAGGATTCGGGATAAAAAGACCTGATAGCCCATTTGGTGGCGACCACTCATAAAAGACTGGATCACTGGACACACCTCCCTGGACATTATGACTGCCATTCAACTGGATCGTGTCGCCGCGACATAGTAGCGTATCCGCTCCGGCATCGGCAATCGGCGTTGGCAAAACCGTGATGGTAATATTTTCTGCTGGTCCGACACAGCCAAAACTAGAGGTAGCAACCAAAGAATAGGTCGTGGTCTGTTCTGGACTGGCGAATGGTTTGGCCGCAGTCGGATCACTTAGGCCAGTTGCTGGTGTCCATTCATACGTAAAGAAGCTCGCAGTTGAATCCCCACTGGCGGTGCCATCCAACTGCACACTGTCTCCGTAACAAATATCCGTTCCAGGTCCGGGCGAAACCGTCGGCAAGGCCCGCACATGAATCGTTACAGAATCAGCTTCACTGGGACAACCATTGGACCAGGCCACGAGGAAATAGGTAGTCGTAAAGTCCGGGCTGGCTTGGGTGGCTTGCGAAGAAGAATCCTGCAAACCAAACGCTGGCGTCCAGATATATTCATAATTTGGCCCGGCCTGTGAGGCAAATCCGGTTAGCAAAACAGACTCGCCTAAACAAATGTCTTTGTCATCTCCCGCATCAGCAATGGGACGCTCATTGACGTTTACCACAATGGTACTCAAGGTATCCAAAGTTGTATTGTCGCTGCTACATCCATTGGCCGAACCGACGATCACTGTATAGATGGTGGTGGTATCAGGGAAAGCAAAAGGGGTTGAGATATTTGGGTTGTTGAGTCCCGCAGCAGGTGTCCACTGAAAGGTATATGGCCCTGGTGCTTCCTCGGAGTTCATGATCTGGGCATTCAGGAAAATCCCAGGATCGCCATTACAAATGACCCGATCCGGACCTGCATCGACGACTGGCTGTTTCAAGACATTCACCTGTACATCATCGATTTCACTGGTACAACCATTGTTATCAGTGATTTGGACAAAATATGTGGTGGTATCGGTTGGATTAACCGTTGGATTGCCCACGTAGGGACTACTGAAACCACAATTACCTGGATCGGAACAGAACCATTGATAAAAATATGGTGCAGTGCCGCCGATCGGTGTGACACCTAGCTGTACCCCTCCTGATCCTTCACAGAAACCAGTATCCAACCCGGCAAATGATTGGAAATCGGTATTTACCTTGATCACAACTGTATCACTTGCCTCATCAAATGGCGGGCAGGTAGCTTTATCTGTTCCGGTCACAATGACACGATAATAACTTCCCCCATTGGAACAGTCAGACTGGAAACAAAATGTACCGGTGATCGAGTCATTTTGTTCAGTTACATCCAGACTCAGCAAATTCAGGGTATTGGATCCAAAAGCTTCGATGGTCCAGGAGAAATCAACGCCATTGTCTACCGTCTGGTCTGCGATGAAGAAATCATAACAAACGCCATCTCCGATCTCAATATAAATCGTATCTCCTACAAAGTTGGTTCCACTCAAATCACTTCCGACAATGGGAGGGGCGGTAAGCGGATCACTCACTCTCACAAAAACGGTATCAAATACGCTCAGATTGTTGTTACACTCACCATTGTCTTCTGCTCGTACAATGAATTCAAACAACTGGCCTTCTGCATCACAGCCGGGTTCCCAACAAATGTCAGCTGTCAATGGATTGACACCAGTAACAGAGAAAGTGGCTGCATTGGCGCCGGTAAAAACCGGACTCACCGCAAATCCGGTCAGACTATCTTGCAAGTTGATGTCGTCAAAGACCACCGTATAGCAGAAAGGCTCTGCCGCATCGACGAAAATGGTGTCTCCATCGGTATCCAGACCCGTTAGGATATGCGTACTGGTGGGCGGATCATTTGGCGGAAGCAGCACCACAATGAATACCGTATCGGCATCATTGAGCTGGCTGGAACAAGGTGCATCATCTTCAACATTCAGAATAATGGGCACAACCTGATCCACCAAATCACACCCAGGCGTCCAGCAAACTTGTCCCTGTACAGGATTGGTTCCATTAAAGGTGAGGACGGGTGGATTCGGGGAGGTGAAAATGGGGCTGCCTGGAAGAATGGTCAGATTATTAGCGGGATTGGGATCAATGGCTGTAAAGCTGAAGCAAAAAGCATCGTCAGCAAAGACGAAAATACTGTCATTGCTGAAGGTATTGCCACTCAAATCTGACACAATGCCCGGTGGGTCATTGGGCGGCACATTGATCTGAACATAAATTGTGTCCAGAGCCTGCCCGATATTGTTGCAAACGCCTGGATCTTCGGCGCCAAATATGAGCGGCACAATTTGGTTTTCAAATGAACAGTCCGGTGTCCAGCAAATTTGTCCCTGTAAAGGATTGGTACCAGAAGTGGTGATGGTCGGCGGGTTCGGCCCATTAAAAATAGGGCTGATCGGGAAGAACGTCAGAGCGTCTGCCAGATCGGGATCGGAAGCAGTGAAGTCAAAGCAAAAATTATCGAGTGCATTGACTTGAATGGTATCACCACTGAAAATATTCCCCGTCAGGTCCGTAATGATATTGGGAGCCGCA
The DNA here is from genome assembly GCA_039815525.1 of Bacteroidota bacterium. GTDB lineage: Bacteria > Bacteroidota > Bacteroidia > J057 > J057 > JBCAWW01. Next base: position 7,346 of record JBCBZF010000235.1, read on the forward strand.
TTGGGCGGTACCTCGATTTTAACATATATCGTACTTTGGACCGGCAAAGCATTGTTACAAGTGCTGCTGTCCATCGCCCCGATGGTTAGCTGAACCACTTGCCCTTCCAGATCACAATCCGGCGTCCAGCAGACCTGTCCCTGAATGGGATTATTGCCACTGAATGTAAAGGTCGGGGGATTGTTTCCACCCGTAAATATCGGACTGACCGGGAAAGCATCCAGAAAATCTCCGGCATTCCCATCTGTTACTGTAAAATCATAGCAAAAAGAGTTGGTCGC
>JBCBZF010001305.1:0-1594 GCA_039815525.1 Bacteroidota bacterium
CAGAGCTCTCCGGCTACTTTGCTGATGCCGTAGACCGTTCCCGGATACAAAGCCGCATGCTGCGGAGCCAAATCCGGCGAGATATGATCCCCAAAAACGGCAATCGAACTGGGTGCAAAGACTTTGATGTCTTTGGTACGGGCCACTTCCAGCACATTGAGCAGGCCGTCCATGTTGATCTGCCAGGCAAGGGAGATCTTTTTTTCACCGCTGGCGGAAAGGATGGCGGCCAGATGATAGATAGTATCAATTTGGTAGCGTTCCACCAATTCCAGCAGTCGTTCCCGGTCGAGCACGTCAAGGGATTCGAATGGACCATGTCCATTCTGTGACGCATGCAGATCAGAAGCAATCACATTTCCCCGCCCATGCTTTTCCTGCAGCTTCTGAACCAAAACGGTCCCAATCTGACCATTTGCACCTGTAACAAGAACTGTATTCATGTAGCAAAAATGAAGAATCGAATACGGATTGATAATCGTACAAATATCCGTTTTCAGCCGTGAAAGCCCAGCCAAAGATTTCGGTTTTTTTACCCGAAAACTGGCCGAATTTGCAATAAATCAGCCGTCTTCTGATCAAAGTGACAAAAGCTAAGGATTGTTTGGGAAAATGGGGGAACAATCCCTTCAACTGAGTGTATACCAGGCACCCCTTCCCTTTCCGTGTAGGGTCAACATATTTTGGGAAAGCAGTTTCTTGAAATGGTCCTTTAAGGTGTTTCGGTTGGCATTCGTGATCGCGACCGCATCGGCCATGGTGATCCGTCCATGCGCCCGAACAAAATCAATGATTTGAAGGGACAATTCCGGCAGACGAGCCTCCAACATTTTTTCCCGTTCAACTTTCACTTTCAGACGTGTCATTTGTTGTTGAACGGAACGCAGGAAAAACATTAACCAGGCTTGCCAATTGGGAGATTCGGACCTGATGCTTTCCTGGGTCTGATTCAAAGCAAGGTAATAGGCTTCTTTTTGCTGTTCGACGATGCTCTCCAAAGAAGTGTAGGGCACATAGGCATAACCTGCTTTTAGCATCAGTAAAGTCGTTAAGACTCTACTTAATCGTCCATTGCCGTCCTGAAAAGGGTGTATTTCCAGAAATACCACGATAAAGATTCCAATGACCAATAAGGGGTGAAGCACTTGCTCTTCCTCAGCCTGCTGATACCATGCAATCAATTCTTGCATCAAAGAAGGCGTTTCGAATGGTGAGGCAGTTTCAAAAATGACACCGATTTCTTTCCCTTCAGCGTCAAAGGCCACAACCCGATTGGAAGATTGCTTATATCTACCTCGGTGCCAGGCATCTTTTTCACTGAATTGCAGGAGTTTTTGATGGAGTTGCTGAATATAGTTTTCAGAAATGTTAATGTCTGACCAGGCCGTAAAAATAATCTCCATGACATCCGAATAGCCAGCAACTTCCTGTTCATCCCGGTTGGTAAAGGATCCGGCTTCTACTCTTGACAATAGATTTTCTACCTCCCGATCTGACAATTTGCTCCCTTCTATGCGAGTGGATGAACCAATGCTCTCAATGGTTGCGACCTTTCGAAGGCTTGAAAGCCTTTCCGGTGCAAGGGTTCCCAATG
>JBCBZF010000244.1:0-7523 GCA_039815525.1 Bacteroidota bacterium
AAAACAGATGATACCTAGGCCTATCACAAATCTTGTACGAATTTCGTATTAGCCTTAGATTCTTTTAGATTGAAAATATCCTAAGTGCTAAGACATGAAAAGAATCTCCAGCCTACTGCTTTCCCTTGGTTTGCTCTCCGCTTTATTTGCGCAGGATCCCTACACCTTTGTAGAACAAAACGGCCTGCTGGTCATTGAAGCAGAATCTGCTCCGAAATATGGATCATGGCTGGCTGATAGCGCCATTTCGGGCTATACCGGTGCACATTATCTGCGCTATTCCGGGGCGGATCGTTTCAGCACACCGGGTTTGTCCCGTTTGCTCTATCGCCTCAATATCACCAAGACGGGCACATACCGTTTTCAGTGGCGCAGTCGTATCAGCATTGGCTCTGACAATACGGAACACAATGATAGCTGGCTGCGCATGGCTACGGAGCATTCACACTTTTTTGCTCAAAAGTCAGGCAGCACACTCTATCCCCACGGCAGTGGCATGAGCCCCAATCCGGCTGGTTCAGGCAAAGAAGGATGGTTCAAAGTATACCAAAATGTATTGGGTGATTGGACCTGGAACACATCTACCAGCGACCATGACCCACACAATATTTTCATGGAATTTGATTCCGTTGGCGTATATGTTTTGGAGGTATCCTGCCGATCAAACGGACACGCCATTGACCGAATGGTTCTGTATCACGAAGACGTCGATCCAAACCTAGCGCTGGATCTGGATCGGCCCGAATCGCCCAAAAGTATTGTTACTTCCCTGTCGTCAGAGCTCGATGAGGTCCAGCTCAAACTCCATGTATCAGGGGAATTTTTGTGGATCAACCTACCAAAGCAACTGAAAGGCCAGAAACTGGACCTTCTCATCACAGATTTGTCTGGCAGACTTCTCCTTGGCCAAACATCTCACCTCAGTACAAGTGAACGTATTCGTTTGCCGATCCAGAGACTTTCTCAGGGCCTTTACGTCCTCACCCTCAAAAATCAAAGTGTGCTGTTGAGTCAAAAGTTCATCAAGTAGTCATCTGCCCGGAATTCAAAACTCGATGCGGTAAGACATCATCGGCAGGAGGGAAAAGTGAAAATCGGGCCGAATTTCCTCAGCATTCACATCGTAGTTGAATCGTAATACATTCTTACGGCGGGTGATGTTTTGGAGATCAATCCGCCATTCGTTGGTGTGTTTACGTCGATTGCCACGAAAAGAAAGTTGTAGATCAAGTCGAAAGTAGTCGGGATACTGGGCCGTGTAGGCCTGATTGACCCAATCCCGTACCTCTTCTCCTGCTGCGACTGATGCTGCAAGATCAATCGGTGTATAGCGTCGATTGCCGTGCAACAGCATTTTGGTGTGAATCCCCAGTCTTTTCTGCTGCTTTTTCCCTATCAGAAATTCTTTCCCGGCTACCAGTGCCGATTGATAGCCAGTATTGAATCGTGTGTTACGAATAAACCCGTCTCCAGCATTATAATTCGACTGATAGATGGAGCCCGTAACAAGAAAATAATATTGATTCGCAAGTTGTTTGTGCAACATCAATTCCAGCCCAGTGTTGACCCCCGCGCCACTATTGGTGAGGAATTGCAGGAGATACCCATCAACTTCGTTGATGGTCGATAGGTAACCGGAAATGCTATCATCTGGTACGACTGGTACATCCAGAATGGTCTGTTGGTAGGCTTCTGCCTTAAACAATACATCTGCGGAAGGCCGCCATTCATAGCCCATCACCAGATGGATGGCGCGGGTAAGTCCGAGATTGGGATTGAGACGATCGTCGGTAAACGGATTGTTGAGCAGGTGATATTCAAGTGATTCTCTCCGGCTGTGAATGCCCATTCCAATGGTTACAAGCTGTCCGGGGGCCACCCTGAATCGTGCCGCTAAACGCGGCTCAAAGGCGCCCTGATTCAGAAGACCATGACTCAACAGATGCACCCCGGCGACAATATCCGTTTCTTCATTGAGGCGATACTTAAAATTTGCGTAAAGCTTTGCACTCCGGAGATTACCAGCACTGTCAAACAATTGCCAATTGTCAAGTGGACTGGGGAGAAATTGATTGCGGAAACTTCCTTCAAAGCGGAAGTTGGTGGAATTGGCGAAATAGCCGTATTCTGCTGAAAGGCGGGAGGAGTATTTTTTGTGCCATAAAATATTGAAGAGCAAAAACCGCTGCTCAGTATCCTGACTCAACAGCAATTCGCTGCCATTGAGCAAGCCTTCCTGAAACTGTACCCGGCTGGCCCCTCCGGCAAGGCTCACCGATAAATAAGAGTCGTCTCCCAAGGTGCGGCGGAAGCGCCCCCCCAACAAGCCCATTTCGTTTTGCAGTTTTTGGCCCGAAAAACCTTTTAGCCCCAGTCCAAAATCACTGAAACCAGATATCCCCCAAATGTCCACTGCCCCTTTTTTGAATGGGAAATGTAGTTTGTAGGCAAAATCGCGATAATTGGTAAAATCCTCCCGAACCAGATTGGTGTCATTCAGAACAATTTTCTCAAATACTTCCAACGATGAATTTCGATAGTTTACCAGATAAGATGCTTTCGGTCCTTCTTTTTTCTTGTTAAAAGGCCCTTCCGTTGATGCCTCGATACCCAATAATCCAATTTGGAAACTATGCTCTCGTACCGAATCATTGCCTTCCCGCAATCGCAAATCAAATACCCCTGACAAAGCATTGCCATATTGAGCCGGAAAAGCACCGGTCAAAAACTCTGAATCCCCCAGTACATTGGCGCTGAGCAGACTGATGGAGCCACTAGACGTTCCTTCTCTGGCAAAGTGATTGGGATTGGGAATTTCAAGTCCTTCCAATTGCCATAGAACACCACGCGGATTGTTGCCGCTAATGCTCAATTCATTGCGTAAATCATCACCCCCAACCACCCCAGGCAGAACCTGGGCCATGCGGGCTGGATCACCTACCGTTGCAGCGTACCTTTTGCTCTCTTCGACCGAAAAGCGATGTGTACTAATGGTATTGAGCGGATTAAGTGGTTCGCGTCGGGCTTCTGCATTGGTGATGATCACTTCCTCTGCCTGACTGATTTTTTGAACCATCTCAATTTTCAGCACAATCTCTTTCCCACTGCCGAGGAGAAGGGAACGTAACCGCTGTGGTTCATAATTGATGTGCCGAATGACAACGTCATGGCGACCCACAGGCACATTTCGCAAACGGAAACGACCATCTTCATCGGTATTCGCTCCGATAATGGGTTCAATGTCCTGAACAAAAACCGTGGCATAAGGAATGGCCTGACGGCTGTCCCGATCTACGATCTGTCCCCGGATGATCTGGGTAAGTTTTCTCGCGGAGTCAGCCGGATCTTTTTTTTTTGCGTTTGAAGCAGGAAGGTATAAAAGGATTTGTCCACTCAGACAGCGGATTTTCACATCTGTTCCAGCCAGAATGTTTTGCAACAAATTTTCGAGGATACCATCAAATGAAATTGCCTCTATTGGTTTTTCCGCCGGCAAACGGTTATCGCTGTAGGATAGAGGTAAATCGTATTGAGTACGAAGCTTTTGAAGAATCACCCCCAATGGATCAGCGCGAAGTTCAACTTGTATCTGTCGCGCTAAACCACAATTATTCTGACAAAAAGCAGCAGAAAGTGGCAGGAGGACCAACAAACAAAACCAGATACTTTTTTGCATACAACGCCTGGGATTTTCCCTTTTGACAAATAGAAAGGACGCTACCCCCAGAACAATTTGCAATGCTTTTGGGTAGTAATCAAAACCTCTTTGCGATGGCTAAACGTCTGCTATTGTTCTGCATCCTGCTTGTTCTCAGCTCATTGTTGATGGCCCAGGACTCTTTATTGTTGGAAATCAATACCCATAGACTCCAGATTTCCAAAACTTCTATGTACGTACTTGGCGGTTGGTCTGTGGGAAATATGGCTCTTAGTGGCTTTCTCCGAAGTCAGACGAACGGTACCAAAAGATATTTTCACGAGATGAATGTCTTCTGGAATGTAGTGAACCTGGGCTTTGCAGGAGCAGGCTTATATGGAATTGCCAGGAGCGATCCGGCCGCTTTGGGGCTTTGGGAGACTTTTCATGAGCAACAAAAACTGGAAAAAATCCTCTTATTCAATGTGGCGCTTAACATCAGTTATATGGTCGGTGGGGGCTGGTTGATAGAAAGAAGCAAAACTGCTTTAAACCGTCCTGAAAGGCTAAAGGGATATGGACAATCCTTGATACTACAAGGTGCCTTTTTGTTTCTTTTTGACACCACGCAGGTCATCATTCAACAAAGTACCAATGCTCCCAAGCTACAGCAATTGCTCAGCCATGCTTATCCAATCCCAGGCGGAATTGGATTCAGCTTTCAATTCTAACTGCACGACTGTTTTTATCTAATCAGGGTAATGGTCCCTCCCTGCCGAATGTGGATGCCCTTATTGGTCATCGCATCCAACAGATAGGTATATACACCCTCTGGGACCGGAATTCCCGTCTTGGTCCCATCCCAGGTCTCTGACAGGTTCTGCAAACGCGTAATCTCTGCCCCCCAGCGGTCGAATATGATCATCTCATAATCTGTTAAGCCCTCTCCAAATACCTGAAACTGATCATTGATCCCGTCCAGATTCGGGCTAAAGGCCGTCGGCAGATATACATGACCATCCGGGATGATCTCCAATACCACGATACTCGTGTCCGGACAAGCCCCAGGATGATCATTGTTGACAATCAAACGTACTGGATAGGTCCCCGGTTCAGTATAGGCGTAACGTGGGTTCTCTTCATCTGATTCTCCAATCCCATCTCCGAAGTTCCAGTCATAACTCACGCCATTGATCGACAGATTCTCAAACAAAAACTGGGCACGGGAGACCACCACGGTGGTCGTATCGGGATTGGTCCCAAACATCGCCACCGGCGTTGGATCTTCATCTATGAATACTTCAAGGTCGCTCTGGCAGTCATTGTCATCCGTTACCATTACAGTGTAGATCCCTGGCAGCAATTGCGTCGCCACGGCACGATCCTGGATGGGACTGCTGTTCCATTCATAACGGTAACTACCCGTGCCACCAGTTGCAATCACACTGGCCTGACCATTGGCTTCATCACAGAAGGCTTCCCGGTTCTCCGCTTCGGTCAATACCAATTGATCGGGTTGGCTTAAGCTGACATCCACCGAAGCCGGACAAAGGTTGGCATCACGAATAAAGATTGTATAGGTCAGGGCCTCCAGGTTCACCGCCCGGGCTGAATCACTCGGACTGGGGCCATTGTTCCACGCATACTCATATGGCGGAATCCCCCCTTGAACGAAAGCCTCTGCTGAGCCATCGCCACCTTCGTAGCAAAGCAGGTCTTCATGGGTAGCCGAGACCGTTAGCAGTGGCGGTTGGTTGATTTCAATGCCGCTTACCAATTCTGTACAGCCTTGGGCATCCGTAATGCGCACTGAATAAAAGCCTGCGGCCAGATTCGGGAATTCCGGATTTAAGCCCGGAGCCGAAGCATTGAGGCTGTATTGATACGGCTCTGTACCACCACGTAAACCGACCCGAATGCTGCCATTAGACTCGCCAAAACAACGAACATCACGCACAACGGGCGCACGAACATCCAATGGCGCAGGCTCTGTTATCTGTAGCGGAACATTGATCTCACATTGATTGGCATCACGCACCATCAGGCTGTAGTTACCGGCACTTAAGCTACCAAACTGACCAGTACCCTGAAAGCTTGTACCACCGTCCAGACTGAAGCTATAAGGTGGTGTGCCACCAAGGGCACCCATGTCAAAGCTGCCACTGGCATTGCCAAAACAATCAACATTGGTGAGCGATTGCAACTGATTGTCAAGCGCCGGAGGCTCATTGACCACCACTGAGAAGGTATCGCGGCACAGACTGTCGTCCATCACCACCACCTCATAGGTCGCACCGGATAGGTTGGGAAAGACATTCCCACTTTGCAGTGGATCACCCACCAGCGCATAGTTGTAAGGGGCTGTTCCCCCCACACCATTGGCAGTGATCATCCCGGAGCCATCCTCGAAACATAAGATATCTTGTACCACAAAGCCAAGCTGTGGCAAGGGATTCACATTGACACCAGTGGTATCGCGATATTCACAAGCGTTTGTATCAGTGGCAGTGAGATAATACACACCAGGTACATTGGTTTGAATATCAGGGGTCAAAAATGCGCCGGAAGGGGTTGACCAGTTATAACTAGCAAAACCTGGACTGGCAGAAAGAAGCGTTTGGGTATCTGCGCAAAAACTCGAATCCCCACTAATGTCCAGACTAAACACCGGAAGATTATTCGCAAAGATTGTATCAGAAAGTGCACAGGCACCACCCGTTTCAAGTCGACAAACATATTCTCCTGCTTCAAACAGACCAGGTGTGTAAGAAGGTGTCGTTGCACCAATGATTGCGATGCCGTCCCGGTACCATTGGTAAGTAGCAGTGGGAACGATCGCCGCGTTGAGTACCATATCATTTGAGCAAGAATCTCCTGAGACACCTGCCCCTGCCGCAAATGACATGGAATCTGCTAAAATCAAGTTGTCCAGGTAGTAGTATGAACCACCGCCGCTTGAGGTGATACAAGCTGGTCCAAGGACAATCGCATCAATGTCGATAACTGGGGTGAATGAAATATCTACTTCTATCCACTGGCCTGTGGTCCCGTTAACAGTTACCGTACCAAGCTGAATCCAGTTGGGCGCATTGGTCGGACAACCGATGCCAGAATTGAATCCCCCAAACGGAAGGTTGGCACAATTAGCAGATCCAAAAAGCGCCAATTCAAAAGGTATTGCGACAGACCACCCAAATGAGGAGTTTGGTGTTCCAAATCCGACCCAGCACTTCAGTAAATAATTCGTCCCGGCATTCATGGTTCCACTCAAACAGGCGCCTACATATTCTTTGTAGCCAAAGCCATTCGCATCGATAAAACCAACGTATCCATTTCCATCTGGAATAGGTGCCGGAGGAAGTGGGAAATTAGGTGGCGGAACAAACCCGCAGGTATTGTAATAGTCTGAGGTTGCGGCAGACGCCTGGATCCAGGTCGTTGCACAACTCATCTGTGAAAGTGCCGTTGGGCAACAGTTGGTTGTTTCAAATGATGGATTGGGAATCAGGGATGAGGGACTGGATGAGACGACTCCAGTACAGACGCAATCCGGGTCATTTAAGTCTATCAGGCCATCGGCATCATCATCAAGGGCATTGTCGCAGATCTCCTGTGCATACATTGGCACAACAGCGAAAAAAGCAAAAAAGAGAAACACTCTGAGTGGTAGAATTTTTAGCATGATTCAGTGGATTGTGGAAAAATCACAGATCAACATTCTTTCCATGCCTTACATTCATCGCAGGCAATCTGATTTCACTTATACCATTAAGTCAAATACCCTCCAGGAATTCCAGAGGGTATCTGTAGCATGTCTTTCACCTACCCTATCTAATCAGGGTAATGGTCCCTCCCTGCCGAATGTGGATGCCCTTATTGGTCATTG
>JBCBZF010000391.1:0-6139 GCA_039815525.1 Bacteroidota bacterium
GTTTTCTGGAAATTGGGATCACCAGTTGCCGTCGCTACATCAAAGTTGCCCAAAACCGTCACGTTCATGGCCGGATCATTGAGGTGAATGCGCTTGAACGCACCATTGAGTTGTAAATCGAAATCATCGGTTTCAAAAGCATCATTGCTGACCCGCAGATTGATCAGGGCTGACCACACCTGATACAGTTCCAGGCGATCATCTTCGTCCAAGTATTCCCAGCGAATCGGCTTGGGACCAGTCCGGCCATTGAAATCAATGTCTACTTCATAACCCAGTTCGGCAAATTGCCAGAACATTTTGGGACCAGGAATGGTGAAGAAAAAGGCGCCCGCCAATTCCATTCTTTCCAAAGCAGTCTCCAGGTTCTTGACATTGTAGCTGCCGTTGGAATTCCCGAATTCGAGATTTTTATACATCAGACGCTGCTCATCATGGCTTTCGAGGTAGCCAACCACATGCGGATCATTCCAGCCTCTTTGCTGGTGAGAAATCCACTGAAAGTTTGACCCACTGACAAAGCCCATGGTGCCTTCATTGTAATTGTGCACCAAATTCCCCCAGAGCATCATGCCATAATCCGCCAGCTCTTTTTCTTCACCATTGTCGGCAAAGTGTTCGAGGATGAAATAGGATTCAGGGTCAACAGACCAGAGTTCATCGGCCATGCGCTTCAGAAGCGCAATCCGGGACGCATCATAGCTGCTCCAGGCACCGACATCGGTGGGATTATTGGTCTGGGTAAAGCCTTTGGACAAATCCATCCGGTAGCCATCAAAGCGATATTCTTCTACCCAATAGGCCAGCACCCGGTCAGCAAAGTCCTGGGTGGCCTGACTCTCGTGATTGAAATCAAAGCCGACATTGAAGGGGTGGGTCGCATCAGGATTGAACCAGGGACTCTCTGGCGTCGGACGCGAACCATCCCAGTAAAGACGTACCATGGAATTCTGCCCAAAAGCATGATTCAGCACCATATCCAGAATCACCGCAATGCCACGGCTATGGCAAGCATCAATAAAAGCTTTCAGATGATCCTTGGTGCCGTAGTATTTGTCTGGCGCAAAGAAGAAGCTTGGGTTGTAGCCCCAGCTGATGTTGCCTTCAAACTCCATGATCGGCATCAGTTCGATGGCATTAATACCAAGCTTCTGCAAATAATCCAGGGTGTCAATCAGGGTTTCATAGTCATGGCGGTCGATGAAGTCGCGCACCAGCAATTCGTACACAATCAACTCATCCTGGGCCGGGCGTTGCCAGTTTTGGGTTTGCCACTGATAAGGGGTCTGCGCGGTCTGGAAAACCGAAACGACATGATCCGCCCCCGCCGGATAAGGCTTGAGGTTAGGATAGGTAACATCCGGAATAAAGGCATCATTCCATGGGTCCAGCACTTTGTCGGCGTAAGGATCACCAATTTTGATGTCGCCATCGACATAATATTGGTAGGCATATTCCAGCTGAGGCGTCAAACCAGTCAGCTCAATCCACCAGGTAGCAGAATCAGTACCCAGATTCATATAGTAATTGTTGTCAGGCTGCCAGTCCGTCATCTCACCGATCAGATATACATAATCTTTGAAAGGTGCCCACAGGACCAAAACCACAGTCGAATCATTGACATAATTGATGCCATGCTCCACGCCAGCGGGTGGATCTTGTACAACTACTTCACCACGCGCAACCAGACGGATCGTTTCTGTCGCTACGTCAGTGCCATTGTCTGCCTGCAACATGAAGTCGACATTGCCAGATGCAGTTGGGGTGTAATTGTAGCTGATGGAGGTGCCCTGCGCCTGCGCCACCTGCACACCATTCTCAAACAGGGTAACTGTGCCTGAATCCGAGGTCGCACCTTCGATGCTGATCATTTGGTTCAGCTCTACGATCTCTCCGTCAGCCCGATTGAGGAAAGCCAGATTCAGCTCATTGGCATCATAAATGGGATAATAGATGTCCGAACCATCCGTATCACGCCCCACCTGGGTTCCATCCGCATTGCGGAAGACAAACGTCAGACTGGTGGCCGTGTCGGTCATGGGAATGTTGTAATAGGACCGGATGTGATATTTGATCTCGTGCAGATTGTTGCCGAGATCAGTCATGAGGACGTTGGGATCTGCGGTGCCCCAGTTGCCCTGTACGTGCTTCCAATCAGTAGGGGAATTACTGAACTGGGTCAACACCCCTGTGTGAGCATATACCGGGCTCACCCCCGTCAATTCTCCATTTCCCGCGGTGGCATTGTAGATGATGGTTACAGAATCATCCATGCTAGGGAAAACCGGACTGATATCCAGAATCTGTCCGTTGGTTTGCTTCATGCCTGCGATCAGGAGGAGGAGCCCGAATAACAGTTGGGAAATTTTGCGCATGTAATCGAGTATTAGCAGTTAAATAGAGTTTTTAATATATGAAAATTCATCGGCCGATGAATCCTGTCTTTTTTACATCAGACAGTGATTGAAAGCCTAAAATTCAGCTTTCCTTCCTTCAAAAACGTGCTACTTTATGAATTGGAACCTTTCAATTCTGACCGTAATCGTTTTCGAGATGAAAAAAAATTAAGGTGTCGATGGGATTCGCAATAATGGCCGCTGGGGTGAGTTTTTTTTGTTGGCAGGCTTCTGTCCAAAAATCCTGGAAATGGTGGGCTATGGAACCGACTGCATCGAGGGGAAGTTGGTCACATTGTGGATACTGGAGAATGCTTTTGTCCAAAAACAGCCGAAAGCGAGAGACTACCAGATCGGCAATGGAGGCTTCTTTTTTCCAATGAGAAAGATAATGGGTCAAAGCGGCCAGGCGGACATTGGGCCGGGCCGTCTGATAGAGTTCGCTCATCCACTGGCGCAGCTTTTTCCCTTCCTGTACTTCGAAGTATTCGATGATGTGGGCTGGCAATTGTCCCAATAACATCGCCTGCAAAAAGTGTCTTCCCAGATCCGCCCCAGAGCCTTCATCACCGATCAGGTATCCCAATCCGCCGATGCTATGGATCACTTCCCCATGTTCATGCAAGGCTGAGTGTGAGCCCGTTCCCAGAATGCACACCAGTCCTTTTTCTCTGCGAGTGCTACGGGCGGCAGCGGTTAGATCATGTTCAATCTTGAGTTTGGCGGGAGAAAAAACATCCTGAAAGGCAGCTTGCAGGCGTTTGGCCCGGTCAGGATGACCGGCTCCAGTGGAATAGCAAATAATGTGGTTGACTGCTCCCAGTTTTTCCCTGGCCTGAGACAAAATCGAGAGAACGCGGGCGTAGTCTGTATTGGTGGGACTAAAACCGGGGGTTTCGAAAGCTTGCACCAGCTTCTCGTCATTCAGCAGGCGCCAGGCAGCCTTGGTGGAGCCATTTTCGACGATCAGCATTCCCGTAGCGTCAGCTGAAAATCTGAAATCACGTTCATGAAAGCCATGTACGCATCGAATGGGCGGGCATAAGGTCGGAAATGTGCATGTACTTCGCCGTCTGGTCCACCTTTGGTCGACATATAATAGAAATGATCCGAGCTTTGGAGGCGGGACCAGGTTTCCATCAAGTCTTCCCGATGGGTATCCATGACCACTTGCTGCAATTCATAGACTTTTTCCAGCGCTTCTTTTTGCATGTCATTGTTCAGCCAGGGGCTGAGGTCGCGGCTGGCATCCGCCCAGGAGGTAAACTCTGGTACATCATAATGTGGGTGGGCCGTGAGTGAGGTCGCGATTTCTGTTGGGAGGCCAAAAGATCCCCCTTGTCTGATGATGGCCATCGGCAATGCTTCCAGGAATCCCATGATGCCACTCGCTGCCGATTGATGCTCTCCGAAGCTTTCGTAATCAAGAAACAAATTCATCACTTCTCCCCCACTCTCCAGGACTTTGGCGGCGTACTGATCAGCATTCCCCTGATCCGAAAAGCGAAAGCCCATATCGTCAGATAAGCCCGCATTGCGCAGCAAAACTGCGAAGCGATCAATGTGCGGAGCAGCATATAAATAGTTTGCAGAACGTCCATGCAAATGATGTCCCACTCCTTCGGCCAGCATGCCTTTGAAGCCCATTTGGCGCACAAACCACGCCATGGGATTGCTGTAAATCAATTCTGTGTTGCGAAAGACCTGTGGGTCCTGCCGAAAGTGTCCCCAGATTTTTTCTTTATGCTGAATGACTTGCCGAAAAAACTCTTCCCGGCTGTACAGAAAACTCAGCGAGTGATGATGGGTTTCAGCCAGAAACTCAACTGAACCGGTTTCTGCCAATTGCTGGAATGAACGAATCACATCTGGACGGAGAATTTCCAGTTGATCAATCAGACTGCCACTGATCGAAAAGGCAACTCTAAAAGCGCCATCCGTTTGGCGGATAGCGTTCATCAGCGCCTGATTGGCTGGTAGATAACAATTGTCGGCCACGCGATGCAAAATATCGGCATTGGTCTTGCTATCGAAATACGGCAGGTGGCGCCCAATGTCAAGGGCGGAATAGGGAGTCAGCCGATACGGTTGATGAACCTGGAAGTACAGACAGATTTGTGGTTTTACATCCATATTATTCAGGCAAACAAAGATCCTGATAGGTGTCAATCAATTGCATGGCATTTCTTTCCCAGTTGGCCTGGGCCGCGTCTGCTTTGAGAGCGGTAGAAATGGTTTGATGCAGCGTTGGGTAACGCAAGAGAGACAATACCTGACTGGCCATATGGTCAGGTCGGTCTGGTTCAGACACCAGTGCGTTAGGTAAAACTTCCCTAACGCCAGACTGAGACGAAATGACACATGGCACGCCAGCGTGAGCGGCCTCCAATGCCACCAGCCCAAAAGGCTCCGCCTGTGAGGGCATGACCAGGACATCGGCCATCCCCAATAATCGGTCGCGCACTTCCGGTTCCAGGAAGCCCGTGAGATGAATGCGATGACCCACCCGATATTTCGCAATCAGTTTGGAGACTTCGGGAATCAAATCCCCATCGCCCGCCATGATGAAACGCACCCGGTCTTCCTCCATCAGCACCCGCATGGCAATGTCAATAAATTGTTCCGGGTCTTTTTGGGTCGTCATCCGGCCAATGAACACCACCAGCTTTTCCGGAAAGGCCGCAGATTCGGGCGCAATTTCCCGAAGAGCGACGCCATTGTGAATCACCTGTATTTTTTCGGCCTCTACAGCGTAATACTGACGAATTCTGCGCGCAGTATACTCGCTGACGGCAACGATCCCGTCGGCCTGTTGCATGGCATGACGCTCCAATTGCATGATCCAGGGATGAGGTTGATCAGGGTTCCGGTCAATTTCCAGAGAATGGACATGAAGCAGCAATGGCTTACCACTTTTCGCACGGATCTCCAGGCCCGCCAACCAGGTCATCCAGTCATGGGCATGAATCAGATCAAAAGATTGCTTTTCGGCCAGTTCGCCACTTCTTTGTGCGAAATCCATGACCCGTTTCCCCAACTGGGCATCATACAAAGATGGAGATTCGCTGCTTTCCTCTTGGGTTGAAAGCTGGGGGCCACGATTGCCTTCTACGTATAGAAGCTTTCGCACCGGATCGGCGGACACTCTGGGCATTTCGTAGGGTCGCAGCGAACTGGGAACGTAGATAATGCCTGCGCTGTTGCGCAGCAAGGTCCTGGAATCTTCCTTTCCTGCCAAAGCTGCCAATTCATTTACCCCATACACGCCATATCCTTGATTGGGTGTGTTCTCAGCGGCATGAGGTACAATGAGGTTAAGATTCACATAAGGGGCCAAAGCCTCTGCCATCGACATGCTGGCCACGCCCAGACCGCCATTGAACTGGGGCGGAAATTCCCATCCTAACATCAAAACCTCAGGTAGCATATCCTTTTCCTTTTCCTATCGATTCAGCCTCAGTTTGAGTAAGGCTGGTAGCATCCTTTTAAAACGAGCCGCATTTTCCTTTTTCCTGAAGGTAACCAACTTGATGCGACGCCCGTTTTTGCCGACCAATTGAAAATTCACACCATTCTGCAAGTTGAGAAAGGAGTAATTGGTGGTCAGAATATTCTTAAAATCCGAGAATGCGAGCGTTCGGACCGGAAAGCCCATAAAAAGTCGTTGTGCTTTTTGGTTAAACAAATCAATCCGTGCCCCAAACGAGCCAATCGCAATGGCGCAACTCGCGACCACAATGACA
>JBCBZF010001286.1:0-1681 GCA_039815525.1 Bacteroidota bacterium
CAATCCTTACAGCTGTATCTTCGACGCTGGTATGACCTCTACCAATGGTAGCATCATCAAGTGTGTCGGTTGGTACGACAATGAGTGGGGCTATGCCTCACGCGTGTGCGACCTCCTCGCCAAACTGAGCTAAATATTAGCAAAAGACTATATCTTGCGGTACCTGCTTCGGTGAGGTACCGCAATTTTTTTACATTTGTCCCCGGTCTTCTGCCCAACTCTCGAATCAATTATTTTTTACCACACACCTTCACCCACACGATATATGCTAAACTATCCCCTCAATCAACTTCCCGATCGCACCCATAAACCACGTACCTCCGGCCTGACCATGATCATGGACAAAGGACTCAGTGTCCGCGAGGCTGAGGATTTTCTCAGTGTGGCGGCTTCTCATGCTGATATCATCAAGCTTGGTTGGGCCACTTCCGCGGTAACCGATAATTTGGAGGCCAAACTGGATGTGTACCGTGCGGCTGGGATTCCATTTTATCTTGGCGGTACATTACTCGAAGCCTTTTACATCCGTGGCCAAATTGATGAGTATCTGCGGGTGTTGGACAAATACAAAATTGGCCACCTGGAGGTCTCTGATGGTTCCATTGATATCAGCGAAACGGAAAAATGCCAGTTGATCAGCCGTCTGGCCCAGAACTTCACGGTTTTGTCAGAGGTTGGGTCCAAGAATCCCGACAAAGTATTGCGTCCTTCTCAGTGGATTGAAATGATGCAGCGGGAATTAGACGCCGGCTCCTGGAAGGTCATTGCCGAAGCCCGCGAAAGTGGAACGGTTGGTATGTTCCGGGGTGATTCTTCGATTCGTGGTGACTTGATCGGAGAAATTCTGGATGTGATTTCCCCTGAGAGTGTTCTGTGGGAAGCACCCCAAAAAAGCCAGCAGGTTTGGTTCATCAAGCTTTTAGGAACCAATGTTAACCTCGGCAACATCGCGCCAGTCGACGCAATTCCACTGGAAACGCTCCGTCTGGGATTGCGTGGCGACACCTTTCACACCTTTATGAATCAATAAGACGAACGTCTTTTGGAAAAGATCGGCGGCAACTCTAACGAGATGCCGCCGCTTAGTGTTTTTAGAAAGTGAGCGGCCAGGAGTTTTTTCAAAAATGTAGTCAACTCCCTATTTCACTCGCTCACTGACCACACGGTTCTGTTTCAGAACCAAGCCATGATTCTTCAGGATTTTCCGGGCCAGCGATGCTTTGTGGGCTTCGTCCGGTCCATCATAGATGCGGGCGCCTCTTTCTTCCCGATAAAAATAGGCGAGAATGGTGTCATCTGTGATACCCATGGCACCATGCACTTGGATAGCCCGATCCACCACTTTTTGCATGATATTGGCCACAAAAAACTTGATGGTAGAAATGTCTTCACTGGCGGCCCGGTGACCCTGGGTCTCCATCACATAAGCGGTATGAAGGACCATCAGGCGGGCAGCATTGATTTCCGCGCGTGATTCAGAGATAAAGGACTGGATCATTTGTTTTTCCCCCAGCATGACGCCATTGCCGATCTCACGTGTGGCTGCCCGCTCAACCATCAGCTTAAAGCTGCGTTCGCAAATGCCGATCCAGCGCATGCAATGATGAATCCGGCCCGGCCCCAGACGTTGCTGGGCCAACTTAAAGCCTTCACCTTCTCCACCAAGGAGATTGCTCACCGG
>JBCBZF010001157.1:0-2142 GCA_039815525.1 Bacteroidota bacterium
GCGATGAAAGTCTGAGAAATGTTAATGCGTTGGACTTCTTTCGGAAAGCCATCAAGCCTGGTCCAGTCTCGGATCGTAAAACCCACATCCTTTCCATGCAGATTGACGGCAATTCCGCCCATGCCCGCCTGCGGATCGACTATGAAAATCTTAGCCTTATCGACAACATGAATCTCCTTTGGCTGGATGGGAAATGGCAAATTGTGAGCAAAATTTTTACGGGGATCAAACGATGAGAGGGATGTATCTCTTCAGTTGGCTCCTGCTTTTCCTGGTTTCCTGCCAAGCTGAATCCACAAATTGCCCACCACAGGGCCTGGCTGGCACTGCCTGGCAAATGGAATACTCCATGGAAATTCATGATGATACCAGTTTCCGGCATGTGCCGGAGGGCTGGGTACGCATGAAAACTTTTACAAAAACCGCTGGACTTTCACTGGCTATGACTTTGGCAAAATGGAAATCGCCGGTATCGGCGGCGGAACCTATACCCTGACTGACGGAATTTATCAGGAACAGATCCAATTTCACCACGAATCCACCTTCAACGGGACGACTTTTGAGGGGAAGCTACGCTTTGACAGTTTGTATTTGTATCAGACGGGTACGGTCGGGCCATACACGCTCGAGGAGCGGTGGAAGCGGATTGATTAAAAAAAACCGCACTTCCACGGGGAAGTGCGGCCGAAAAACGAACGTACCTACTTTACGACTATAAAAATTTGTGCGGGGTTCAGACGATTGCATTCTCCAGTTTGACGGTGCGCTTTTTGCGACGATTTTTCTGGAATTGGTGCCAGTAACCAGTGATGAGCTTTTTGAAGACTTTACGCACGGTGTACCAGTCAAAGAAATTGACCACCAGGAGGCCGCCACCACTTTCAAAGTTGACATTGCGCTCGCGGTAGAAGCGGATGAATTTGTTGCGAAGCAAACGCTCCGGAATGGGCGCAACATGATCCTTGAGCAACTTGCTGTCTTTGGAGACACAGCCGGTGGTCGGATCAAAACGATCCCCGTAGCGATCCTGGCCCAGGTGGGTGATTAGATTTTGGTATGCTTCAGGCGTTTCCCGATCAGGATTGGGATAAAAGTGTTTGCTGTTCATCGCCATCAGCATATATGGTTTGTAGGTCAGAGCATCGGCCCAAATAAACGGCATCAGCCAGGGCCGCATCAGTTTTTCACGCAGGAAAATCCGTATCATGGCACGCGGAACCGGATGACCACCCCGAAAGGCTTTATCGATGTACAACTGTCCCAGATAGACAGCCAGTACCGGACGGAGAAAACCTTTGATGCGATGGATACGCTTTTGGACACCATTGTAGCCGACGACATCCTTGGTTTGGGGGTCCTGATAGAGAATGATCTGGTCAAAACCCGTGCGAATGCGTTCTTCACATGCTTGGCGATTTGTATGATGATGAGCAAGGTAGAGGGCACACATCTGATCAATTTGCTGATCGGTGAGACTGCGGGGATCTTTAAGGGCAACAGTGGGCGTTTTGCTTTTCTTCATGACAAGTGGGTCGTTTTGGATGGTATGATTCCAAATACGCCCTTATCCGGCCCTGGTCAGAGTGTGTGATGGTTGTGCGTATTTGTAAAATGGTGGTGCGTGCGTATGAGGTGATAAGTGGTAAAAATAACAGTCCATGGATTTTTGGCAAATTCGGTTGTCTATCCTGTTTGCTGGCTTCGGCTGATCAGGTCAGCTTTTCCTTTCATCCAAATAGTAAGGAAAGAGTATGTCTATATAAATCCTTGGTCAGCAGTTTTTCGTCCTACTTAGGTCCACTAGCTCTCAACCACTTAGGGGGTGAAATTCGTCATTGGCCGCCTGCCTTATGCCGACGGCCAATTCGCACTTGTACAGCCTTCAATTCCTGCTAACTTGCATTCAATGTCTTTAAAAAGGATTTTCCCAATCCGAAAATAACCGAAGACAGGGAGAAAAAATGCAGGGACACCCATGTTGATTCGCACCAAAGAAAACGTCAACATACGTGAGAAGGCACCGCGAAAAAATGCCCCAATCAAAGGGGTGATTTTTCAAGGCTATCACATCGAGGTTGAAGAGAAGCTGACTGGCGATGCCATCAATGGCAATGACGTCTGGTATCGCGACGCGCAGCAAAA
>JBCBZF010001218.1:0-1961 GCA_039815525.1 Bacteroidota bacterium
CTAAAAAGTCTTTTTCCGGTTCATTCATAGCTTATCCTCCTATCATTACATTTGGGCAGCCCAGAACAATTGATCCACCATGTGCGGTCGTATCGCCCATCCTGGCCGCGGGCTTGCCGCCAATCATTACCGTAGCCGATCCTTTGACAATGGTGTCTGGTGGGCCTACACAGGTCAGCATATCCCCCACAACTGCAGCAGGTAGTTTGCAAATCAAAACAGTAGGAACCCCTGGTCCGACAATTGGTCCACCTACATGTGGGATTGGTGGAAGGCCCGGTGTTTGCATCGGGCAGGTGTGCATATCAGTGAGTCTGGCAGCTGGTGGCATAGGGATACATTAATTGATCATAACCATGGCGCCTTTGACAGTGGTTTGTCCGGCAGCACTTAATTCTGCACTGGCATTGCCTTTGGCAGTCAGGGATGTATTGGCCGCCAAATCGACAGTCAGTCCCTTCAAAGAGGCCCCGGAAGTAGCTTCCAGGGCCAGGTTCGCATTTGCTTTTCCGTTTATGTTTGCGTTTGCCTTAATGTTGATGTCTGAATTACTCTGAATGAGAATACCACTTGATGACATCTCAATCTTGTTGCTATTGCTATCTTGTATCAGGATTGATTGGCCTTCATCGCTCATTTCCATTTTGTGCCCACCGGGTGTTTCAATGGTGATGACCTTTTTCTCCTCATCAAAGACAATTTTAAGCTGAGAATTGGTGATAATGGCTTTATTGGTATTGGGTTTATCGGGTGTAAATGGTGCACTATGTTGGCTGCTGTAGAGCGAACCCAGAATGACGGGATAGCGTGCATCATTGTTAAGAAACCCCAGTACCACTTCATCGTCTACTTCAGGGAAAAAATATCCTCCGGCATTATTCGTGGCGTAAAATGATGTGAGTCTTGCCCAAATCCCTTCCCCGGCCGGATCGACCATGGTCAGGTTCACCAAGACCCGGAACTGATTGTCTTCATCCTGGTCAATTTGTTTGACCTTTCCGATCTGAAGTCCCTGTACACCGGGTAGTAAACCGGATACTGGTGGCGGTTGTACATCTGCCTGTTTACTAAACCATTTTGGATCCAGTCCAAAAGTTGTTTCGGTATTCCAGTCCCCATTTTCAATGACATGATGCACAGCCGAGACAAAAGCTGTCCCATTAAATCGGGCGCCGAGACCAGCTAATTCAATGGTGCCGCCAGGTTTGGGGCTGGCATTTCCCTGGAAGCGGACACTGCCCCGGATGCGTGCCATTCGGGTTTTGAGCAATCTGCCATTGGCCCAAACTTTGAGAGCATCAGCAGCTAGTGATCCGGTGGTTTGCAGGTCAAAAGCGGAAACGCCCAGTACATCTGACAAGGTCTTGCCAGTTAGATTGCCTTGCTCGTTGACTGATGGCTCCTGTGAATCGCCACTGGCCTGAGCCTGAGAAGAGAAATCCCAGGATTTGGCACTGACAGAAGGCATCTGGTAACGCGCGTCAATTTCAGCTTCTATTTCCTGCAAAGCATCTCCGTATTCTATCAGTAAGGAAGCACTGGCACTCACCTCAGGTGGCTGTACGCTCACTTTTCCATCATCCACCACGACAATCGATCCGACTACATCAGCGCGGTTGACCACAAAATCCCAGTCGGTACAGAAATACTGAACCAATTCCGGGTGCTGATATGTCGTTGCTTTGACGTCGGCAGATAAACCCGAATTGGAAATCAGACTTGAAATGATATCGCTGTCTTTTTGTTTCTTGAAATAGGCACTGTTACGGGCCAACGTCATGGCAATGGCTTTGTCGTAACAGTGGATTTCCAGGAGGGCGTTTTTCCGTATGTCCACCTGAATCGCATGGCGCACAATCACTCCTTTAAAAATGGTTACATCATTTTGATGGTAACCGGCTTTGATTTCGACCTCCGCCCCGGGAATATAGGTGTCTGAACCACTGATCGGAAAGTCAGCC
>JBCBZF010000470.1:0-5431 GCA_039815525.1 Bacteroidota bacterium
GATTGTTTTTATTGCTGCCGCTTTAAAGGAAGACAGGCTATTACAAACGGCAATGGAAAGGAGAGAAAAGATTCGCCAGAATGATGCGAATATTCTTTCCCTGGAAGAACTCAAGGCAAAATTGTATGGCGGCGCAATTTGATCTTGTTATTTCTTTAGAAGCGGCTGAGGACATTGAAGGAATTCGTGATTTTAATGAAGCGAAGCACTCGGCTTTCAGTATCTAGAAGATATTTTAGACTGCATCGAACAGATTCAGCATAACCCAAACGCATTCCAATACTACCAGACGGCTGAGATAGGTATCAGAAGAGGACTGAGCAAAAAGTATTCTGTCATTATCCTTTATGACATAGACAGAAATAGAAATCGAATCGAAATTCTGACTGTCTCTGACTCCAGACAAGACTGGTTATAAAGACTACCCCTACTACATTTTCCTAAAAAGCAAAATTTCCAACAACTTTTTCATAAAGCTGCTGGAAATTTCAGCGGAGAGAGAGGGATTCGAACCCCCGGTACCTCGCGGTACAATGGTTTTCAAGACCACCGCATTCGACCACTCTGCCATCTCTCCTGCGGTAAGGTCTGCAAATGTAATATGCTTTTTGCTTTCTGCCAAGAGCCATCGCCATAGTTTATTCATTTTTTCCAAAAGTAGCTGCCTCCTCTTCACACGATTTCTTTTATCTGCCCTTTGCGTGCGTTCATCGAGAGAATTAAACCCAACATAGTTTCGGTGTAATATTATTTCATTTTTCGTACTATTTTTGAATCAATCTTACATCATACAACAACAAACATAGACAAATGAAAGCCGCCCTCACATCGCAAAACAGTACCAAAGCAATGAAACAATCCCTACTTTCTGTCCTGATCTTACTTTGCCTTTCAGGCCTACATGCAACGAATTATTACTCCCATGCTGATGGAGAATGGACGGATAGTCATACCTGGTCAGCCAATCCTGATTCGTATGTATGGGCAGGAACACCAGGAACACACGACCATGTCTTTATCCGCCACCGTATCGTCCACGAAGCAGGTACGAATTATACCCATTATGGCAATGTGGTCATCGAGTTGACTGGCACTTACGATGTCCGCACTGGGAACGGAAACAGTCAGCCTTACTTTTTCGCCGGCGACTTATTTGACATTTACGGTCATCTGATCACCAGCAGTGATTTCCAACACCAAATTGCGTTTACGAGTGGAAGTGGTCTGCTGATTCTGCACGAAAGTTCTTTTGTTGAGATTGGAGATGATTTGATTCTCAATGCAGCCGGGCAAACCATCATCAATAATGCGGACTGTGGAACTGCCACAACGGTAGATGATATCTATTTCGTCGGTACACAATCCCAGCTTTGTGGCAATGGAAGGTTCATTGTTCCAGATCAGATCAGAGCCTGGGATGACAACGGTGCTGAGACCTTTCCCGCTCATGGCCAGTATCTGCAGCAGATGTGTCGTGGCTTTTCGTTTTATGCTTCTGAGGGGGATTGCGACAACGACAACCCACGCGACACAGGTACAGGCACTTTTACCCTTCCGGTTGAATATCTCAGCTTCAATGCTACTCAGATTGGCGCCAGGGTAGAATTGGTATGGGAAACGGCCTCAGAGAGTCAAAACGATTTTTTCACCCTGGAACGCTCCTACGATGGATTAGCATTTACTGCCATTGACCAGGTCGATGGCGCAGGCAATAGCCAGGCAATCAATCGTTATCAACGGTTTGATGCACTGCCGGTAATTGGGCAAGCCTTCTACCGAATCAAACAGACTGATTTTGATGGAAGCTTCTCCTACTCTTCGGTGATTGCTTTTACCTTTGCTCAAGTAGAAAACAAACTCACGGTCTACCCTAACCCCCTAGCTGTTGGTAGCCAACTTCAACTGTATGGCCTTGACACGAACCAAGATATGACGGTTGAGTTGGGCAATCTTAATGGACAGATATTATATCGCGAAATGATTCCGGCTCAGTCCACCCAAACCCCGTCCGTTTGGCTGCCCGCTCATTTCGCACCAGGTATTTACCTTATCACGATTTCCACTGAAACACAATTGCTCAGTCAGAAGATTCAGATTCAGTAGACAAAATATATTTGCTAAACTACCTCCGTAGGGCGCAGAAATGCGCCCTTTTTTTATTTCAGACCTGATATCTCACGACGAATGCTTTCGCGGGCATGTGCCTCCAGTAGTAGTTCGACCATCTCATCATTGAAATAAAGACGTTCTTTTTGTAGAAAAGCCTCCAAGACCATTTTCCGTCCCGCTTTATACATTTGGTCAGGATAGCTATGGTACTCTGCACGAATTTGCGTGGCATATTCATCGTAGCGATCTACAGGTGCGCCCAAAATTGCCAAATCTAAATCCAGCAGCCAACGACAATCAGCAGTATCAGGCTGTGGTTGGTGAGTGGTGGTAGATAAAATCATATCCGAAACAACTTGTATCTGATCGGCTGGCATCCCCCATTGTGTCCCTACTTTTTCCGCCATCCTGGCACTTTTTATTTCATTATCCTTTTCTCCTGGCTGATAGACAACATCATGAAACCAGATCGCTGCCTCCACCCAAATCGGACCATCCAATGCTGATTTCCATTTTTCCAGCCAATTCAGCATCTCCGCAATGTGTTGCCAGTTGTGATAAGCCCTACGAGGCGCGGTGTACAATTCATTCATTTGATCGAAAATGCTTTCTGCATCTTCTTGCGAGACCGAAAAATTTTCGGCGAAAGCCATCCATTTCTGTTTCATAGCGCATGATTTCCTGTTGAAAGTTCCTCAATTGGTGCCAAAGCAGCAAGTCCTTTCCTTCTGATATTCAAAACTATTCACCATCTTCGCAAAGCATGGAATCTGTCCAACACTACATCAATGAAGGGATTCTTTATGAACCCGTCATTCCCAATATTCACGACTGGCCCATTGCCCGCCTGTTTAAAAAACCAGGTGCCTTTGTGGAAGAAGTCATTGCTGAAAGCCTGGAGCAATTACATTTAGAGAGCGGCCAAAAAGGCATTGCTGAATTGATCGAGCGTACCATGTACCTCGAACGCATCCGCATGACTGAAGATCCCTGGAAAGTAGATCCAAAGGACGAAAAAAGGTTTTGGGGAAATATCAAAAAAGGCCTGGTCAGCAATGAACAATTGGAATTGAGCCCGGAAGTCATTTTACAAGGCACCGAAAGCATGCTACATCAAATTGTAGATCGCTATGCCAATGAAATTTCCAATATATTCCGGCCAGGTTCTTACCATTTCGCCAAACGATTTCTGCCCCTCTTCTTCTCTACCCTTCTCAATGCTTCGGCTGGGAAGACGGTCCGCTCCATGATCAATCACAGCGTCGGACTACAAGAAAGAGTGCATCTCAATGGAGAGGTACATGCCATACGCAATTTGGCGAAAAAGGGCACCATTGTCCTCGTACCAACTCACTTCAGCAACATCGATTCAATCATCGTCGGTTGGGGCTTACATGCACTTGGCTTACCAGCTTTCATCTATGGCGCAGGCTTGAATCTGTACAACAATAAAATTCTGGCCTATTTCATGGAAAGACTGGGCGCATACAAAGTCGACCGTCGGAAGAAAAATCCAATTTATCGCCAGACGCTGAATGCCTATTCTACCATTGCTGTACGCAAAGGCGCCCATAGTTTGTTTTTCCCCGGTGGCACCCGCTCCAGATCTGGCATGTTGGAAAAAAAGCTCAAACTTGGTTTGCTGGGAACAGTCGTAGAGGCACAAAGACGGAATTTCATCAGCCCCCCCAATGATCACAGCGGAAAGGTCTTCATCGTCCCCATGGTGATGAGCTATCACTTTGTCCTCGAAGCGGCCTCTCTGATCAAACAACATTTGAAGCGTACCGGACAGGAACAGTATTACATCATTTCTGACGAATTTGCGAGTTATACCAAGTTCCTCAAGTTCGTTTGGGCTACCTTTAACACCAGATCCAATATTTCTCTCGCTTTTGGTAAGCCAATGGATATTTTTGGCAACTTCGTCGATGAGGAAGGCCGGTCAATTGATACAAGAGGCAAAGAGGTTGACATCCGGGAGTATTTTATGACCAAAGGGGCAATCACCCGGGATGCCCAGAGAGATTTTGAATATACCCGCCATCTGGGCAACCGGATTGTCGAACGTTATCACGCCGAAAATCATGTTTTTTCCAGTCATATCGTGGCATTTGTGGCATTCAAAATGTTTGAAAGACGCTATCCAGAACTGGATCTTTATGGTGTGCTGCGTTTGTTGGAAGAAGAGCGAATCCTTGACCTGGGACAGTTGCGGGCCAATGTAGAAAGAGTCATGGAGCGCCTGCGTCAATTGGCTGACCAAGGCAAGGTCCACCTCGCGGATCATTTGGTCAATGATGTTCCAACCATTGTGGAACACGGTTTGGCCAACCTTGGGTTGTACCATGCCAAGCGCCCGTTGACAATGAAAAACGAGCACAGCCTCGTCTCGGACAATCTCAATTTGTTGTATTTCTATCACAATCGACTCCTAGGCTATGAGCTCGCATCCCTCATCCGCTGATCCTGTCGGCGTGGTCGGCGCTGGAAGTTTTGGAACGGCCCTGGCCAATCTCCTCGCCGAAAATCAGCCCGTCCTGTTGTATGCCCGTAGAGCGGACGTAGCCAAACGCCTCGAGGAAAGTCGCCAATTCAGAAAGTGGCGATTGCATGATAATATTCAAGTCATCAACGATCTGGAGACCATTGCCAATGAGTGTCAGTTGATTTTTCCGATCGTCCCATCAGAAAACTTCAGGCAGCTGATCCGTGATATGAGTCCATTTCTGCGTCCGTATCATATGCTGCTTCATGGCACCAAAGGTCTTGACGTTGAGTTGTCGGCAGAAGAAGATCTCAAAAGCCTTGAGAGCATCAACAAAAATCGGGTGCGTACCATGAGCGAGCTGATCAGGGCGGAGAGTGTCGTCCTGCGAGTGGGATGTGTAGCTGGTCCAAATTTAGCGTCCGAAATTGCTGAGGGAATGCCGGCGGCAACTGTCGTCGCATCCCCTTTTGAAGAGGTGATCAAAGCGGGGCAACAAGCGCTTCGCAGCAGCATGTTTCGGGTTCATGCCAATCATGACCTTTTGGGTGTCGAATTGGCGGGCGTTCTGAAAAATATCATGGCCATCGCTTCTGGCATTCTCAAAGGACTTGGCTACGGAGACAATACAGCGGCCTTATTGCTCACCCGCGGTCTAGCAGAAATGGCAAGCATTGGAAGAGCACTCGGGGCTGATCCACGAAGTTTTCTGGGACTGGCTGGCCTTGGAGACCTGATTGCAACCTGCAACAGCCCCAAAAGCCGGAATTATACGGTTGGCTACCGGCTCGCCAAAGGCGAGGCACTTGATGAGATCATCACAGATATGGAAGA
>JBCBZF010001047.1:0-2564 GCA_039815525.1 Bacteroidota bacterium
ATGAAAAAGATGAACTGACTCGCTTTACAGTTAAGTCAATGGAATTAGGCGAAAGCGTGCAGAATATGGTCTTCATGTTTGACAACCTGAAAGAAAACGCCGCAGAAATCTGGTTGATGTGGGACAAGACAGCCATCAAGATGGACGTCTCTGTAGAAGTAGATTCTAAGGTAGAGAAAGCCATCGCAGAAGTCATGGCAGGTCCTTCGGCCAATGATTATTACAATGCAGCAGGCTATCATCTTTCCAAAGGCAAAGATTTGGAAGCAGCTCTCGGATACATGGACAAAGCCATGGAAAAGGGAGGCAATGAGCGTTTCTGGATGGTAACCCGCCGCGCCCAGGTTTTGGCAGCGCTGAAGAAAAAAGACGAAGCCATCAAAACTGCTGAAATGGGAATGGAAATGGCGAAAAAAGCAAATAATGCCGCTTTCGTTAAGATGAACGAAACTGTCATCTCCGAAATGAAAGGCATGTAATTCTCCGTCTGGCAAAAGACAATTACACCCTGCATGATGTTGTATTATGCAGGGTGTTTTTTTGAGGCCGGAAACAAAAAAGCCGCAAAATGGTACACTGATTAGATATGAATCGGATTTTGATACTTACCCTCTTTTTGATGGGCGGCATGTTATCCGCTCAGACTATCCAGTGGAAAGGCGTGGTCCAGGCTCGAAAAGATTTGACACAGTCTTCCCTAAGCATCCCGATCAACTCCATTGGGGAGACCAGTTTTGCCCAAAGTCTTATACCCTTCAGGTTCCAGGAGGGCCCCCTGCACACCTCTGAACATTTTATTCCTGCCTTTGCCCGTGATAACCCCAGCGGCTACAGTTATCTGTGCCGATTAGAACTGAAAGCAGAAAATACCATGGCGATCCCTCTTTGGTTCAGGGCTGAAAACGGTCGTGAAGGAGCCCTTTTCCCTGGCGGCAATGTATATCTCCAGATCAAAGCCTTAAGGTTTTAGGAATCATCCCCTCCAAACAAATTTTCAGTGGGGCACACACCGTATTGATTGAATTTCTCGACTTTTATCTAAAAAAAGTCTCAGAAAGTGTAGAGAGTCAGAAAAAAGCAATACATTCAGGAAATTATATATTTTACATTGCAAGCCTTTGTTGGGTGAGCAAATGTCTGACTAATTTTCTGCGATGTTTGTACGAGCTCTACTTCCGATTTGTCTTAGCCTTCTATTCATTGCTTGCGGCGGGACAGAAACCACCAAAGAATCTTCCCCCACAGCTAAAAGTCTGCCTGGACCTTCAACGGTAGAAATACAAAAAAATGGAAACCGCTATCAGCTTATGGTAGACGGAAATCCATTTTATATCAATGGCGCTGGTTTGGAATTTGGCAATGTCCCTGCACTCGCAAGTCATCATGCAAATTCCTTTCGTACCTGGCGCACAGAGAATGGTCAGAAAACCGCCAAAGAAGTCCTGGATGAAGCACATGAAAATGGTCTGAAGGTGACCATGGGCATTGAGGTAGGACGGGAGCGACATGGCTTCGATTACGATGATGAAGCCATGGTAAAGGAACAATTGGAACGCATTCGTCAGGAAGTCATGCCCCTGAAGGACCATCCGGCATTGTTGATCTGGGGCATTGGCAATGAGCTAAATTTACATTATACCAATCCCAAAGTATGGAATGCAGTCAATGACATCTCAAAGATGATTCATTCCATTGACCCCAATCATCCTACTACCACCAGTCTGGCCGGCATCTCACAGAAAGAGATCGACTTCATCAAGGACCGTTGTTCAGACCTGGACATTCTGGCGGTACAGATGTATGGCGATTTGCCCAATCTCCCCAAACTGATCAAAGAATTCGGTTGGGAAGGACCTTACATGGTCACCGAGTGGGGTGCAACCGGCCACTGGGAAGTGCCCACCACTGAGTGGGGTGCCCCCGTCGAAGACAATAGTACCGTCAAAGCCAATAACTATCTGCGCAGGTTTCAAGGTGGAATTGAAGCAGATTCCACCCAATGTATCGGTTCTTATGTCTTCCTTTGGGGCAATAAACAAGAAAGAACGCCAACCTGGTACGGCATCTTCCTCGAAGATGGCAAAGAGACTGAATCGGTAGATGTCATGCACTTCATCTGGAATGGAGCATGGCCCGCCAATCGTACGCCGATGATCGCTTCTTATGATTTGGATGGAAAAACTGCATTGGACAATGTCAGTCTGAGCGCAGGTCAGGAATACACCGCTAAGGTCGTGATCAAAGACCACGAAAATGACCCGATTACCTACCGTTGGGAGATTTTACCTGAGAGTACTGATCTTCAGGATGGTGGTGATTACGAAGAAAGACCTCAGGCGGTTGAGGACGTTTTTGTCAGCCAGGAAGACGGGCAACTGGTCTTTAAAGCACCGGCAAAAGGTGCCTACCGGGTATTTGTGTATGCGGAGGATGGCTATGGACATGCCGCCACCGCTAACATTCCCTTTCAAATAAGATAATTGACACCTACATCTATGATAAGCCTCATACGTCTGCTGACGCCCGCGGTTGAGCGGATCAACGTTGAGGGCTGCTTTTTTCTC
>JBCBZF010000469.1:0-5447 GCA_039815525.1 Bacteroidota bacterium
CCGAAGAGATGGTCCGACAATACATTCAACTCGACCCGGAGGGATTGCATCCCAGAACCGAGTTGAGTAAGATTTACCAAAAGCAGGGAAAGTGGAAAGAGGCCGAAGAGATGGTCCGACAATACATTCAACTCGACCCGGAGGGACTACATCCCAGAACCGAGTTGAGTAAGATTTACCAAAAGCAAGGGAAGTGGAAGGAGGCCGAAGAGGTGCTCAATCGTCTGATTCATTTTGCTCCCAAAAATGTGTATGCCTATACAGAATACGGCCGACTCCATAGTTTTTGGTCGCAGGCCATTCGATCGCAGGATCGCAAAAAGGCCAACCAACTGATCTGGGTGTACCGGAATTATATTGCCAAGAGCTACTGGGTAGACAAAACCAATCTGCCCAGTCTCATGGAATTGGCGAAGATCTACCGGTTCTGGCGGCAACCCAGAGCGGCCATTGCCTTCATTGATCAGGCCTTGAGGATTCAGCCAAAAGATTTGACTTCTTTACTGGAAAAAATCAAAACCTTGCGCTTTCTGTTTGCCAGAGAAGAAATTGCCCAACTCCAGGCCAAGGGTCAGGCTTACCTACAATCGAATCCTCATTTGAAAAAGAAATATGCCTTCAATCAGTATCAACCGGAATATTACGACGACCGAAGGCTCATCTCTCTCAATGAATCAGGGATCATCGTCATTCAGCCATCCTATCGACAAGTGATCCAGGATGACGGGAAGACGTATTCGATACCTGAACAGGCCAGTGTCAATACCATGCTGAAAGATGGAGAGAAGGTTTTTTTCGCGCTGTATCAAAACGAAGGCAAAATTTTCAGTGATAACATCGAACCGTATTTCGATGAGGTTGAAGATCTTCCCCTTCTGCAAGGCAACAAACAGATCACACCACCCCCAGTACCATCGCCATGATCACCAGAATCGCAATTGGTGCCACCCAGCGGAGCAACACATCCCAGAGCTGATACAGCCAGCGATATTGCGGTGCACCAGCCAGCAGTTCGGCCATTTTTTCACTTTTGCGCAAGCGCCAGCCAACAAAGATAGCCACCAGCAGTCCATTGAGTGGCAAGAGCCAGTTGGAGACCAGATAATCGACCAAATCCAGCCAGTTGCGCAGGGGCTTGGGATGGGTGCGGGTAACGATCAGTCCACCAGTGGCTTCATGTCGGGAAAAGCTCAGCACATCATCGGCCTGCAGTTGATCGGGAAAAGCAGCAGCGAAGCGATCCCCAAAGTCCGGGCGGGCCATGGCTTCTTCCAGGGCTTTGCCCTGACTGATCCCCATAGCCATTTGTAATTCTTCTGAAGAGATTCCGCTCCGACAAGACTCCGCATCGGGGACAGAAACGGGCATTTGCGAGAAAAAGCGAAAACCCATTTGCTGATCAGCGCCATTGGACAAAGCCGAGGCAATGCCCAGCAGCGCCACGATGCCGCCGACCACCAAACTGGTCTGGATACGGGCTTTGGTTTCTGGCACCTGCTTTTTCGCTTGCAAACGATCTACTCCAACCGAGACCACTACCTCCAGCATAGAGATGGAGGAGGTTAGAGCGGCAAAGCTGACCATGAGGAAAAAGAGCGCGCTGATGAGAGAGCCGCCGGGTAGTTCTGAGAGCAGTTTAGGGACAGAGGTAAAGAGAATCGCCACGCCTTTGCAAAGCTCTGTTTCGCCTTCGGCGAGGATCGCAAATATCACCGGAAAGATGAGCAGACAGGCGGCCAGGGCAATCCCGGTATCCGCCCCGGCAATCCAGAAAGCTGGCTTCGCCAGTCGGGCGTCTTTGCCCAGTTTGGCTGAGTAGGCCATCATCACACCCATCCCCAGACTCAGGGTAAAAAAGGCATGTCCAACCGCTTCCAGAATCCCTTCAATGCCCAATTGAGAGAAGTTCGGCCGGAAAAGGAAGCTTAAGGTACCAATCGCGTCGGTTCGTTCACTCAGCAGAGCAAAAGCCGCCAAACCAATCAAACTGGCCACCAGGGCCGGCATCAGGATGCGGACCAGTTTTTCGATGCCATTGGATACGCCCCGCATCACGATCCAGATGGTCAGGACCATGAACAGGAGATGATAGCCTATCTGGGCCCAGGGATTGGCAAGGAAAGCGCCAAAGTCTTCCCAGCCGCCGCCGGTCATCAGGGATTGGATGAAAGAAGCAAAAGCCCAACCGGCAATGACGCTGTAGTAGGACAACATGAGAAATGAGGTCAGCATGCTTAAATAGCCCAAAAACGTCCAGCGTCCATGTCCCAGTTTGCCAAAACTGTCAACCAGATTGGTCTGGGACATTTTGCCGACGAGCATTTCTGCCAACATAATCGGCAATCCAATGATCAGCAGGGCAAGGAGATAAACCAGGACAAAGGCCCCGCCATCGTATTCATAGGTGATGTAGGGAAATTTCCAAAGGTTGCCCAGGCCAACGGCCGAACCGACTGCGCCCAGAATAAAGCCAAGCTTTGAGCTCCACCGATCTGTTGAGTGAGATGCCATGTGTTTTTTCCTGCAAAAAGCGGCTTCAATGCCCACATGGCAATCGGAAAAAGCCGGAAAAAAGCGGAAAACATTGGTTGGAAGCGAAAAAATTCGGATCATTTCACCATGCCTTTTGTCCGGACAGTAGATGCAGCACGGGTGCTTCAGGCGGCAGTAGACCGTTTTGAACAGGAGACCAATGTGCGCCTTTACGACAACATGAAAGCGAACTATGATGACTTTCGACAATATGTGCGCAGCAACAGCCACGCAGATTTCATTGGAGAGGATTATTTTGGACGTATTCAGCGCAGTATCCGCCAGAATCAACAGGCTGCTGTCCCCTTTATCAAAGTATCGGATCGCTTTTTGAATCCATTGGTGAGCATTTCTCAACCCGGGACCAAACGCTTTTCAGACGCATTTCCTACTTTTTCGGAAAAGGATACGCAACCACCCCAGAAAGAAATTCTGGCCAAAGCCTCCGT
Source organism: Bacteroidota bacterium (assembly GCA_039815525.1). Lineage (GTDB taxonomy): Bacteria > Bacteroidota > Bacteroidia > J057 > J057 > JBCAWW01. The sequence goes on from JBCBZF010000469.1 coordinate 2,982, forward strand.
TCCGGACCTGGGGCAATGGCTGGGCAAACAAGTCCTTCTGGGAGGAATTGGGTTGGTCGGTATCATTGGTGTCCTGCTCATTTTCAGCCTCTCCCCTGCCCCACTGATGTCCACGGCCTTATTCAGTCTGTTTTCTGCCCTGGCATGTATTACGGCAGTTTGGGTTTTTATTGAAAGTCGCAAACTTCAACCGGAACAATCGGAGGACGCTGCTCACCAACGCGGTATCAAAGCGGAGAAGCGGTTTATGCACTATTGGGCAGGTCTATGGATTTCGTGGGGGGTTCTCTATGCACTGCTGCCAATCGAAGGTTTGGGCCTGCTGAAAAACTTTGCCAATAATCTATCGGCGCTTTGGCTGGGGATGATGTATTGGGAGCTGGCCGAGGAAACCATTGAATCAGCCGGGAAATCCACCATCACCTTTGTCGGCCTGCTCTTTTTGGTGGTTGGTCTGGCAGTGGTAGAAAAGGTCAGTGGAGACGCTGATTCACAATTGTTCGATTATCTGTCCAGTCTGTTTGTGGGCGGCATGACCATTTTGTTGTGTCTGCGATTCAACAGCAAGCTTCTGGCGGTCCCCAAATTCATGATCTGGGGCATGGTACTCTATGGTTTGATCCAGCCAGTCTGGCCACTGATCAACCAAAACATACAGACGCCCGGACGTATCTCTCCCGAATTGATGTTTGTGATTGCCTTCGCGGCCAAGCTACTGTTGCTGGTCTTGGTGCAATGGCTGCTGGAAAGTGGTCGGATGTTGTACTATATGACCCGAATGCCGGAATTATTACGGGCTGAAGCAGGCAATCGCAAGCAGATGCTTCCCTCACTCATGCAAAGCCGTCGTCAATCGCGCAAAGGCGCGGGCAAAGGGTGAGACCATGACATCTTCTCCGTAGCCCTGCCCCTGGAAGGGAGCAGAAAGCCCCTCTGAATTGGCCAATAAGATCAGACTCATGTTTCTTTCCGGAAATTTGAGATATAAGCCAGAAAAGGCTTCCGGTTGCCAGCCAGTATGCCAAAGTATTTTTTCTCCGTCCATTTCTCCCACAAACCAGCCCAAACCATATGGCGTCACCTTCCCATCTATGGTCCGATTGGCAGTCCAGGCTTTGGTGAGGACTGAATCAGGCAGGAGTTTTCCCTGATCCAGGGCGATATCAAAGCGTGCCAGGTCCCCAATCGTAGAGACAATTCCGGCCCCCGCAGTGACGTTTTGCTGTGGGTAGGGGGACAATATATGCCGACGCGCAACACTGTCCCAGCGGTAAGGTCTGGCCAGTCTCTCGATTACCTCCGGGCGACTGGGATCTCCCTGGGCGGGCAGGCTTTCCTTCATATTCACTGGAAGAAAGACGCGATCGTAAAGGAGTGTCGGAAAAGATTGTTCGCTGGCCTGCGCCATTGCCCGGGAGAGAGTCCCATATAAAAAGCCATTGTATTGATATCGACTGCCTGGCTCGAATTCGCTGGTGTGGGTAAGATGATGGCGGATGGTGATATCATCTCGATGGATATCGTAATTCTCGACGAGGAACAGCCATTCAGGTTCTTTCTCAGTCAAATGATTTTTCACCCGCGTGAATAAAGCCTCCATTTCCGGATATGCCGATTTGATGCTTTGGTCCAGACATATTTCCCCTTCCATTTCCAACTGTAGCAAAACGGTAGAGGCAATCGGTTTGGTAATAGAAGCAATCCGGAAACTTGTCTGGAAATTAACCGCCGTACCTTTTTCTATATCAGCCACCCCTAAACCTTCTGTAAGGATCACGTTCTGTTCTTTCACCACCGCTACTGCCATACCAGGAATATGATACTGCTGACGCAAATCGTCGATCTCATCCAGGAAGACAGATTGTGGACTGGGTGGACGGAACATATAAAAAGGAAGTAAAAGAAGATATAGAATCACTGGCATAATGGAAGGCTTTGTACAATGATTGAAAAAAAGTGGGAATGGTTTGAACGGAATGAAGCAATCGCAAGATTTTCCCACTTCGAGAAAGAAAGCAGAGTCGCTTTGGGGCAATTCCGTTCAGATAAACTTCCAAATTTTTATATTGGGCCTCCTATGAAAGAACCGCATGAATTTGACTTTGATGCCATCAGGCCGTATCGGGATCAGGAAGTAAACGACGTATTGAAACGCCTGGCTGACAAAACCTCCTTTTTTGTCCTCATGAACTATCTTTTCCCGGACATGAGTCCCAATCAGGTCAGGGAAAGTTTTGCGGCCATTCACAGCACCTATGAGTTCCAGAAGCATTATATCCTGCGGGCCATCCGTAAAATGATTGTGGACAGTATGAATGGGCTGAGTTGGGAAGGCCTGGACGCATTAGATAACCATAAAAGCTATCTGTTCCTCTCCAATCATCGGGACATCATCCTTGACCCGGCAGTCTTGAACGTGCTACGTTTTGAGCTGGGATACGACACCACCGAGATTGCCATAGGCGA
>JBCBZF010001175.1:0-2092 GCA_039815525.1 Bacteroidota bacterium
CCAGACTGGCCGTGTAGGTTCCGGGAAGGGTATATAAATAGGTTGCTGTAGGAGTCGCACTCCCACTTCCAATGCCAAAGTCCCACTGATAGCTGACAATCGGGGCGCCATCCGGCGTACTGGTGCTGCTGAAGACGATATTCGCAGGCAAACAGGCAATGCTGTCAGAAACGGAGAAACTGGCCGTCGGTCGGGGCTGTGTAATGACGTGGTTCGGCTGGATAATTGTGTCTGTACAGCCGAATAAATTGGTCACAATTAAGGTTACGTCAAAGGTATCCGAAGTATGGTAAATGTGGGTCGGATTCGGATCCGTAGAGGGGGCCGTTCCATCTCCAAAATCCCATAAGTATGTCAGTGTCGTATCCGCCAGGCTTTGATCCTGGAAGTTGACTGTCAGTGGTGGACAGTCAACAGTCGCATCAGAAGTGAAATCTGCTACTGGGGTGCTGAGACGAATATAATCTGGCTTCACCAGGGTGAAGACACACCCATTGGCATCTGTGACCTGTAAGCTAACTGTATACAGACCATCATTGGCGTAGGTATGCGTTGGATTTTGCTGGGTAGAAGTATTCCCATCTCCAAAGCTCCATTCCCAGGCCACCGCGGGAGACGTGCCAAGGGTTTCATCCGTAAAAGCAATACCAATCGGCGCGCATCCATAACGGAAATCAGAAAATTCAACTGGTGGCAGAGGATCGACGGTTACGGTCCGGCTGATGGTCCCCGTACAGCCTTTATTATCTGTAACGGTCAAACTGGCGGTGTAAATTCCTGCACTCGTATAGATATGAGGCGCAATGCTCTGTCCATTGTCTGTATTGCCATCTCCGAAATCCCAGGCCCAGTCTACCAGGGTGAAAAAGCCGCTCGAACTTTCCGTGAAAGTGGCTGCAAACGGCTCACAGTCGCGGGTAGGATTGACCACAAAAGCTGCAGTTGGTGGACCGGTTACCCGGATACTGATGGGGGTATCCGCCGTGTCCCTACAACCATCAACTGTTTCCGCAATCAGACTCACAACATAAACGCCTGTATCTGTGTAAGTATGAGATGGATTAATAGCGGTTGAGGTATTGCCGTCGCCAAAGTCCCATTCAAAACCGATGATGGTCCGTTTTGAGGTGGAGGTATTGGTGAAATTTGCAGTTTGACCAAGACAGAGTGCGATATTGTCGACCGTAAAGCTTGGTTCTGGTTGTGGTTGAATGGTGATGCTGCCTGGTCCGTTGACAAACACCACACAACCATTTTCATCCTCAATCAACATGAGCGGATTGGAGGTGGTATCTGTCAAATAGGTGTGCACAATGCTCGTACCTGTTCCACCAGTCCCATCCCCAAAATCCCAGTCATAAGTCCAAAGTGGGTTGGGCGCATCTGCTGTAAAAGTTACTTCAAGTGGCTGACAACCGACGGAGGGCGATTGGGTAAATGAGCCGGTTGGACCAGAAATATCGATGAGGTCATCGATAAGGGCCGTATCCCGACAACCCTCAGAGGTGGTAACAATCAATTGGACATCATATGTGCCGGCTACTGTATAAATTTTTGATGGGTTGGGAAGATTGGAAATGCTGCCGTCTCCAAAATCCCAATCCCAACTGATCACATCAGGACTAGATTGATCCGTAAAGTTTACTGTCAAAGGCGGACAAGTGGCACTGGTCGTATCAGCGGTAAAAGCAGCGGATGGCTGACCTACTACGATGTAATTCAGTTTGCCTTCGGTATCTGCACAACCATTGACATCAGTAACGGTCAAAGAAACGGTATAAGCACCATTGCCTGCGTACTGATGAGTAGGATTAACAGCAGTTGAAGAATTCCCATCTCCAAAATCCCAGTTATAGCTTAATCCAACTCCGGTAGAGGCGCTGCTAAAGGAAATGAAAGCACCGGGACAAGCGATGGTATCGGGCGATACAAAGTCTGCATTTGGAAAGGTAGGATTAATGTATTGAGATCTGGTAAGGGAAATGATACAGCCCTCAGTGTCAAGAACTGTGAGAGTTACATCATATTGACCTGGATTGGTGTAGGTATGAGTTGGGGAAGGCCCAAAACCAGTATTCCCATCTCCAAAGTC
>JBCBZF010000078.1:0-11512 GCA_039815525.1 Bacteroidota bacterium
GGCAAAGGCAGGGCGCGCGGACGGGAAATACGGGCTCTGCTGGACTCTGCCCGTCAGGCAGGCATCGACATCCGGGCGGATTTGTATCCTTATCCGGCCAGTTACACAACCATTGGGATTGTCTTTCCCGATTGGGCCAGGCCACCCAACCATTATCCCAGCGTCCGCCAGCTCAAACGCCAGCAGCTACAACAATACCTGATCAATCGCATCACGAAACGCAATGGCCCGGAAGCCACACTCTTTGGAACGGGCCCTTATCTTGGTAAAACCCTGGCGACACTTGAACAAGAGCGAGAAAAGAATTTTGCAGACATTCTGATGGATGACATTGGTCCGCAGGGCGCTTCGGCCGCCTACTTTGTCATGGATTCAATCCTGATTGACGAATTATTGCAGGACAGCCTGCTGATGATCAGTTCGGACGGCAGTCCAAGCATGCGCCACCCTCGTGGCTACGGTGCATTTGCCAAAATCATTCAGGAAAACGTGGTCCGCAGACAGCAACTTCCACTGGAACAAGCCATTCATAAAATGAGCGGTCTGCCAGCTGAAAGCATGAAAATTGACAGACGGGGCCTGATCCGCGTAGGCTACTTTGCAGACATTCTCCTTTTTCATCCGGACTCCATTCAGGCGACTGCCAGTTTCGCGCAGCCCCACCAATTGGCAAAAGGCATGGATTTGGTGATCATCAATGGACAAATCGCCCTGGAAAATGGTACCCTCAATGCCAATCGAGCGGGGCGGGTCTTGCGGCGAACTCACTGACAGCCAATGCACTTTTCCCGTAAAATCTTTTCGTCCTGATCCAGCAATCGAATGTAGAAACGAGCCTCAGGTCCGCGTACATGTTCAAAAGCATACTTGATCCGTTTCGCTCCTGGCTGCAACACATTGATGTCGTACAGATTCCGCTTTAAGCGTCCAGCATCATCGTAGATGGCGATTTTGGCATTTCGCACTGGCTGTTTCAATTCAAATGCAAATACGCCCCGTTCCAATTCTTTCGGGAAAACAGTTTCTTTTTCAGCCTGAGGATCCAGGATTTTTCGGTCGATGAGATTGCCTTGCTGATCGGTGATTTGCATATAATATGTTTGCTCCCTCGGAACATGAACAGAGGCAATGTAGGTACCGCGGTGGCTTCCCTGATACACCTTTTTGTTTTCCGCCAACATCATGATCGGCCGTCCCTCACCATCGTATACACCAATATCTGCTTTGGTATCGCGGGGGATGTCATAGACCATGATGGCCTGTTGATCAAGATGCATCAGCGGCACAATGCTGTCGCCTGCCTGGACCAATTTCTCCATGATCAATCTGCCCTCCGATTCCAAACGGAGATAGAGCTTTGCCGAGTCTCCACGCGTGTGACTTGCCCCCAAACGGTATTGGACAAAACCCTTTTCGATGATCCGATTGACAAAGTAGGTTCGAACGACTTCGCCTTCTGCATCAAAAAGAGCCAAACTGGCGTTGGAATAGCTTTTGGGAGCATATACTTCCATACTGGTTCGAATGCTGGTGATGTGATGGCGGCGCGGACGCAGGATAAATTCACGGATTGGATGACCAGTCGCCTCACTGACAATCGAGGCCAGATTACGGACCATGGTGGTATCCTGCCCGTAAATGTTTCGGATGGATTCCCGGTTGGCCACAGACCAGACCGCTGACTGGGCGGTGCTATTCTGATAGCCATTTTGTGAGATATTCTGTGCCAGTTTCAATAAATGCCCCTGTGCCATTTTCCCAAAGGAGAAGGCTTCACCCTCAGATGGCGATGCATTGCTGGCCTGGGTACACATGGTGGTCAGGTTGCGCCGCTTGACCTGCCGTGGCCCCAGAACCAACATTGCGTCTTCGGTTACCATCAAATCCTGTATGGAGGTGTCTTTGCTGGCAAAAAGCTGCCCCGCTGGAATCTCAATTTCCAGGTATTTGCCAGTGAGATTTTTGAGCCCAAGATTGAGGCAGGCTCCACGATACCCGCCATTGCCTTTCACGGCAATCTGTACTAGTTTCTGGGAGAGCGCTTCAGTCAGAGATAAAGATTGTTGGGCAGAAAGCTGGGCACAGCAGAGTATGCTGCACAGAATAAGTGCAAAGCGTCGATTCATCAAAATGTGTTGTTTATACCCTTAAGCCAGAAAGGACAAAAGGTTACACTTATTTCACAAAAACGCTGACAGATTGCGGATTCTTTTCGCTGTATCCAATTGTAGCGCCTTTGGGCAGCATGAAGCGGCGGCTGGATTGTCCCAAAAAGGATTGTCCATGATAAAATTCTACTTTGCGCTTTTTACCAGAGGTCAATTGAATCTCTCTTCTGGTTTCATGATTGGCAGGTTTAAAGGAATTGCTCTCATCTATCATTCTACTGAATACTTTCAGGCTGTCCTGATTCTGACCGGCCAGCAGTAATTCCTTCTCTCCCGCAAATAGGCGCACCAGGGATTTGGCATCTCCCGGGACGTAAAAGCCGCTCTCTTGTAAGGGGACCGCTGTAAAGCCATTCATAGTTCCAGTTAACAACAGTCCTTGAAAGGCATCACATTTTCCCTGAGTAGTTTCCAGCCCGTGGTCATTGCCCACCAATAGAACATCCAGGTACTCATCACCATTCACATCTAAGACCTCCATCCCATAAATCGGGGCCACCTGGGCTTCCAGCGGCAGAGGGCTGGACACGAATTTCCCCTGTCCAAGGTTCTCGATGTACATTGACTGGGGGGTATTTGCTTCAAATATGAATGCCCCCTCACGCATTTTGGCGTCGAGGATCTGATCCATGCTGGCCCCTGCAAAATCAGCGTGCAAGGGGAAAAGCTTTTTGACAAATAAAATCTGCTTCTCTACGTCCCGGCGGACAAACGCAGGATATTCCTGCAAATCCCCTTCCCGGTCAGGATACCAAACCGAGGGAACAGCATCAAAGGTGCCATTGTTGTCAAAATCTTTGGCATAGACTTTCAGTGGATGCGATGCTGTGGGTTGATAGGCGGTATTGAGGCCCATGTTTCCGGCCAGATAATCCGTATCGCCATCATTGTCGAAATCACCAGCGGCGAGGCTCGTCCACCAGGCAGTCTGATTGGCCAATCCACTTTTATCAGTAACATTCTCAAGCTTACCACCATTGTTTTTCAAAAACTGCAGCGGCATCCATTCACCAGCAAGAATGAGATCCATCCAGCCATCATCATCAAAATCTGTCCAGAGGGCATCACTCACCATCCCAATGTTGTTCAAGGCTGGGGCACTGATTTCATTGGCAAGGCGAAAGGCAATCTGTCCATTTTTCGAATCATTGCGTAGCAGGTAGGAAGTGGTCGGCATCGGCCAGGCATGTGGCACCACCCGTCCGCCAACAAATAAATCCAGGTCCCCATCCTGATCAAAATCAGCAGCCCGCACACAGGAGCCACTGCTCACAAAATCTGGGAGGGCATTTTCCGCTGGAAGCAACCGCCCATCTTCATTGACAAACAACTGATCCTGGTAAGTATTGCTTTCCGCACTTTCTTCATAACTCCCATTGACCAGATAGAGATCCAAATCCTGATCATTGTCGGCATCGAATAACAGCATGCCCAGGCCTTCCTGGCGACTGCTTTTGGTTGGCAGTTCCTCAGACAGGAAACTGCCATTTTCCTGCTGAAACAAAATGTGCGGGAAATACGAATGGGAACCGCTGATGATGACATCTTCCAGCCCATTCCCATCGATATCACCAACTGCCATGCCTGGGCCGTATTGAGATAATTTGTGTGGTAAAAGCGGCTGTACATTGAAGTCAATGAAGTCCCGCTCCTGATGCACATGTTCCAGTCCATCAATTTTCACGGGATGGAAAACCGTCGAACCCGGTTCAGTCAATGGCATTGGCAAAGGCGGGACGGACTCAGATAGGTTTAGTGTCAAGACTTGATTGGCAGGCACATCAGCCAGGCGTGTTTCACGCCCATTTGGCCAGAAAATGGTCAATGCTCTGACTGTATCATGCTTTCCCAGACCGAAATGGGTGATTTGTTCGTGTGAAGACAAATAGCCCCGGTAAGGAGAATGCTCCGCATACAATTTGTGATCATCTGATACGTGAAGAAACATTCTGCTCCCGATGGCAGTGGGATTGTCTTTGGCCCCGACCAACTTGATGCGCAGCCAATTGGCATCCGGTCTTTTCTGTTCGATCAGATTGTTGCGAAAGACAAAGGCCGGATCATTGATGTTGTTGACAACGTAATCCAGATCGCCATCCTGATCAAGATCAGCGTAAGCCGCACCATTGGAAAACGAAATTTCATGGATGCCCCAATCAGCGGTAACATTGTCAAACTGGCCATAGCCGGTATTTCGGAACGCATAGTTCCTGATTTTGACGGAAGGAATCTTGGCCAGCAGGTCTTTCATGGGTGAATAGCGATAATTATCTGCATGGTAATCCAGAAAGTCCTGGTCAGTTACGTCTTTGGGGAAGCCATTGGTGATGATTAAATCGCGCCAGCCATCGTGATCAAAATCAGCAGCAAGGGGCGTCCAGCTCCAATCTGTTGCAGGGATTCCGGCGAGCATGGCGACTTCGCTGAAGGCTGGCGTTTGGCTACCAGGTGTATTCCCTTGATTGATTTGAAGAGTATTTCGGACGTATTGGAAATAATAGTCGTAGCGTTCATTGTTGATGTAGCTCATATAATTATTGGCCATCATCATGGTTTTCTTCCGGTAATTATCTTCCGGAAGCATTTCTACTGCCACAAAGTCTAATTGGCCATCATTGTTAAAATCAACCACATCATTGCCCATCGCGGAATGAGAACTATGCTTAAAGTATTCTGCCGCGACATCTTTGAAAGTGCCGTCCTGTTGATTGAGGTACAGTAGGTCGTTGGATAGGTAGTCGTTGGAGACATAAATGTCTCGCCATCCATCATGATTGATGTCGGTAATATTTAAACCAAGACTGAAACCTTCCGCCAGAATGCCAGCTTCCCGGGAGACATCTGTGAAATGAGGATGTCCATTGGAACCGATTCCCTCATTGCGATACAAACGATCTGAACGGCCGGAGGAACCATCCAGGACTTTTTCACGAAAAACATTGGGGTTTTGATCAATGCGATTAATGGCAAGGAAAAGGTCCAGGTCGCCATCATTGTCATAATCAAAAAAAGCCGCATTCGTGGTGTGGGAAGTATCTGCGATGCCGTAAGCTTCTGCCATTTCAGTGAAACGGGGCAGTCCATCTGCACCATTGCCCTGATTGATGTACAGGAGGTTTTTACGCGCAATGGGATCATCCCAATTGGTTACACAAACATATAAATCGGGCCTCCCATCTGCATTGATATCAGCAGTGGCCACACCGGCACACCATTTGTTTTTAGCGCCAACCGCTGCCGTTTCGGTCACGTCCTGGAATTGCAGATCACCCTGGTTCAGGTAGAGACGGTTGGGAACCATGCTGGACGTGAAGTACAAGTCCGCTTTTCCATCTAAATTATAATCAGCAATCGCGATCCCGCCTCCATTGTAGATGTATTCATTGACCAGAATGTTGACAGAATCAGATTCGGTAATCTGGTTGACGAAGTCAATTCCGGTTTGGCTGGCTGGTAATTGGGTAAAAAGTTCCTGTTTGGACTGGCAGGAATACAGGAATGGGATGGCAGCTAAAACAAGGAGCAGGCGCAGTTTCATTGGAAAAGGGAGAGAGTAAAAGAGGGAAGAAGCACAGGCTTCTTCCCTTTACGATTGTCGTCTATCAAAACTACTATTACTAGGCGGAGATTACCAGCCTGGGTTTTGAGTCAGCTGTTCTACACCGTCGATCTTACTCAGCTCAACCTGCTGAGAAGGATATGGGTACAGCATATGCTTTGACTCGAAAGTAGCAGCTGCGCTCAGGTAAGAACGCTTGCCAACTTCCTCAGATACGTATGTATTCAGGATGTCAGAAGCATAGTCAAGACCATAGCGGCGCAGGTCAAAGAAGCGATGTCCTTCGAGCGCGAGCTCCAGCCTTCTTTCGAAGCGTACTGCTTCACGCGCAACATCTTTGTCGGTCCAGGCTTCATCATAGGTACCAACGGCATAGGTAGCCCAGGTGATACCAGCATCAGCCAGATCAGTGGTTGGGTTGCCATCGGCACCCTGTGCACAGTTACCTGCACGCATACGGATCATGTTGACCAACTCACGAGCACGCTCGAGAGAACCAACTTCTACTTCACATTCAGCCAACATCAGCAGAACGTCAGAGTAGCGAATCAATGGAACGTTGATTGGAGAGAGCTGACGGTTAGACCATCCAACAGAGCTTTCCTCTCCTACGTTGTAAGCAAACTTCTTTGGGCTGTAAGGTCCGGCCCATGAACGGGAACGAATCCAGCTTGGCTCGTGGATGCCCCAATCAAGGTAAGGCACATCATCACGACCAACAGTCCAATCCAGACGAGGATCTACCACGTCAGTTGCAGGATCGTAGTCAGCATCATTGAAGCTATCCAGCAATGGCAGACCATTGGCGTCTACTTTGTGAGCGTTCACCAGGTTCTGAGAAGGCTGGTGGAATCCGCAGCAGCCAAATGGGCTACCACCGTGTGGGAAGTTCAAACGGTCAGCAAAGTTGCCGTTTTCACCGCCACCAGTACCATCATTTACAGAAGACTGTACAGAGAAGATCATCTCAGATCCATTTTCACCTTCAGCGGTGAAGATGTCTTTGTAACAATCCTGCAAAGCGTACTTACCGCTGTTGACAACATTGTCAAACTGTGCTTTTGCTTCAGCAAACTTACCCTGGTACAGCAGCACTTTACCGAGGTATGCACGGGCAGCACCCTGAGTTATACGGCCTACTTCTGCCTGGTCTTCAGGCAGAACTGCAATGGCGTCATTCAGGTCAGCTTCCAGGAATGGATACGGATCTACCCCGGATGGCTTACGAAAATCTTCGTCATTTTCAGTGTAGTAAGGTACATCACCCCACATTTTCACTGCTTCAAAGTGGAAGTGAGCACGAAGCGCTTTCACTTCACCAGTGATGCGGTCAATGTCTTCCTGTGGAATGGCTTCTCCTGCTTCAAGCGCGTTGTCAAGCAGACGCAGGGCAGCATTGCCACGGGCAGCACCTTCATATACTACCTTGAATTTACTTTCAAGATATGGGTTCGCAGGCAGCCAGTTGTAGAGTTCAATTTCAGAAATCTCACCCTGGTCGCCAGGCTCAGAGCCTTTGTATGCATCATCAGAAGTAGCAGAGGACCAAACCCAGTTGCTACCAGCAGTAGGCCATGGGGTCAACTGCCCCCAGTTGTTGTTCCACCCATCCAGCATGGAGTAGGCAGAGATCAGGGCGGCTTCTGCGCCAGCCTGGTTCGCAAGTGTACCTTCATCCAGAGAACCCTGGGCAGGTGCGTTGAGGAAATCCTCACCACATGCCGCCAGAATTGCAACTAGTGCAAATACAGCCGAGAACTTTATAATTCTTTTTTTCAACATGTTTAATAGTCTTTTAATCGTATCGTTTAGAATCCAACATTAACTCCAATAGAATAGATCTGGGCAGCTGGGAAGTTACCGAAATCATACCCGATCTGAAGGTCGCCGGTCTCGAAGCTAGAGAGAGCCGGATCAATACCGCTATAGTTAGTGATGGTCAATAGGTTCTGAGCTTGAAGATACACACGCAGACGGCTTAATCCAATACTACTTGTGGTCGCAGCTGGCAGTGTATATCCAATCTGGAGGTTACGCAGACGCAGGTAGCTACCATCTTCGATGTAGAAGGTGTTAGGCTGCTCTGAGAAAGTATCATTTTCATCCAGAATCGGGAAGTCTCCATCAGGATTGTTGGTCGGATGGAAAGAGCGATCCAGAACTTCAGTACGCACATTGGTGTTGAAGAAGCGGAATACTTCGAAGAGTTTGTTGTAGTTAAAGATCTCGTTTCCAATAGATGTGAAGAGGAAAGCAGAGAGATCAAACCCTTGATAGTTCAGCCCGATGTTCAAGCCACCAGTGAAGGCTGGGTGTGGACTACCGATGATACCACGGTCGTCGTCATTGATGACACCGTCCTCGTTGAGGTCGCGGAAGCGAATCCGGCCGATTGCCTTACCAGGCTGATCAGCGTGGTTGTTTACTTCTTCTTCACTGCGGAAGATACCATCATCAGTGAATCCGTAGAATGTGGAAATCGGGTTATTCAACACGTTAATAACGAGGTTACCAATCCGTCCGCCAACAGTACCGGAGAAGAACGATTCCTGAACACCATCAATTTTCACAATCTCGTTGCGATAGGTGGTACCGTTCAGTCCCAGTTCGAGTCCCAGTCCATTGGAGAAAGTATTGTTATATGTAACAGAGAAGTCAATACCCTCATTTATCATATCACCAATGTTCACAAATGGTGGTGAACCGAGTCCGCCGGTAGCAGGCTGTGCAGGGTTAAAGAGCAGGCCATTTACTTCACGACGATAGACGTCAAATACGACCAACCATTTTCCACCGAAGAGAGAAGCGTCAAAACCAATGTTGGTTGAAACGTTTTCTTCCCAGGCTGCATTTGGGTTACCAATTGAGTTCAGGGCAAATCCAGTAGCGAGTGAGTTGTTGCTACCAGTGATGTCATAGAAAGAAGACTCAGGACCACCACCAAACTGGTCGAACTGACGTCCGCCACCGATGTTCTGGTTACCGGTTACACCCCATCCACCACGGATTTTGAGGTCTTCAACCCAGCTTGCATTCTGCATGAAAGGCTCAGAAGACAGGCGCCATCCTAAGCTGAAAGCCGGGAAAGTACCGTACTTATTGACACCAAAGTTGGAAGAACCATCACGACGGACAGTTGCGCTGGCGATGTATTTGTCGCCGAAAGAATAGTCAACTTTTGCGAAAATAGACGCCAGAGTACCAAAACCACCGAAGCTGAATACATTCCGTGAAGAAGGATCAGCCAAACCAGTCTGGAGGTACCAGGCATTGATGTTGTCAGTAAAGTAATTTGCAAGGCTACCGCCAATGGTGCGGCTGCTGTTACGGATGGCTTCATATCCAACCAGAACGTTCAGGTCATGCTGACCAGCGAAGTTCTTTTTGTAGTTCAGCGTATTGGTCCAGGTCCAGTTGAAGAACTTGTCCCAACGCTCGTTGAATCCGTTTACAGTGTTTGGCTCAGATTCTTCCCAGGTAGGGAAGCTGAATCCATTGGTGAAGTTATCAGCGTAGTCAATACCAAGGCTGGTACGAGCAGTCAGACCGTCGATTACTTCAAATTCACCATACACATTACCCAATACTTTGTAGAAAGTACCAACGTTGTTGCTTGCTCTTTCCAGAACAGCTACTGGGTTAGAACCATTGGATAGACCATTGGCTTTACCACCGGCAAAGTTGTTACCAGAGACATCCAGTACAGGAATGATAGACTGTGCCTTGAGGATCTGGGTCATCACGTTTCCTTCACGCTGGTTGCCACCAGGCTGTCCGATAGACTGAGAACGAGCCAGAGAGAAGTTTTCACCAAAGGTGAATTTGCCAGCTTTGAAGTTAGAGTTGGCACGAACCGACGCTCTTTCGAAGAAAGTGTTGATCATCGTACCCTGCTGGTTGAAGTAGTTGGCAGAGATGAAGAACTGGTTGTTCGCAGTACCACCACTGATACCAACGTTGTGCTCTGTAATCAAAGCAGGATCAAATACTTCGTCCCACCAGTCTGTACCGTTTGGATTAGAAGCATGGATCAGGCGGTCTGGATAGCGGTAAGTGCTTTCGTCAACCGAACCAGTACCAGGGTATCCACTGGCAGACCAGTCATACAGATAGGCAGGGATCACACCACGACCAGCAGCATACGGTACCTCGGCGGGTACTTCCAGCCCGGCATTTTCATGCGCGCGGTATACCACCTCAGAGTAGTCCGTAGGATCTACAATCAAATCGTAACGTCCAACTGGTGCTTGCACACCGACATAACCATCATAGCTGACTGATGTTTTGCCAACCGTACCCTTTTTGGTGGTAATAATGATGACACCATTGTTTGCACGTGCACCATAAATAGAGGCAGCAGATGCGTCTTTCAGAACCTGAATGGTCTCGATGTCATTGGGGTTAATACCATTCGCGAAGTTGTCGGTAGAAGGTACACCATCAATGATGTAAAGAGGATCATTGTTTTGGAAAGAACTGATACCGCGAATACGAACACGGCTACCGGCACCAGGGGCACCGGAGGTAGAAACTGTCACGCCAGAAGAGCGTCCGTCCAGTTTCTGAATGAAACTAGGCGCAGAAATCTCATTCATGTCATCAGCTTCAATAACAGAAACTGCACCGGTGATGTCGCGCTTACGCTGCGAGGTATAACCGGTTACAACCACTTCCTGAAGGGTTGTGATTTCCATGACAACGTCCATCGTAGAAGCATCTCCAACGGTTTTTGTCTGGGTTTTGTACGTGATCAGGGTGTAAACAAGGGTGGCTCCTTTCTCTGCTCTGATTGAGTAGGAACCGTTTTCCTCCGTCAGTACACCATTTGCAGTGCCCTGCACCACGACAGAAACGCCAGGCAGAGGGCTTCCCGCCTCGTCCGTAACCGTGCCGCTCACCTGCATGGATTGCGCCAGGCCACTGCTAAAGCAGAAGATAGCCAGTAGGGCGGTCAACAGACCGGCTCTAACTGCCTGCCATGGTTTCACAATGAAATGGATGTTGATTTTTCTCATAATGAATCTCCATTAGTAGTAGTTAAATCACAAAAATTAAATCATAATAGCCGCTCTCGAATCAAGCCTTTCACCCCGGCCGAAATCGATTGCGGTTCTCAAAATAAAAGTTCTGACTATGTGGATTTTTATCATAATGCAATCTTGTCGCGGGTTGGTACTTTTCTGTAATCATCAAAGTATCAGCCGGTGAAATAGGATAAAATGCCCACAATGATGACCACAATTCCTACTGAAGCGACCACATCCCAGCGACTGAAGCTATTGCGATTGTCAGCGATTTGGTCAGGCGAAAGGGTGCCGTATGTCAGGCCAGCCAGCTTCTCCTCAGAAGGTGCCTGCGTAGCCAATGAGACAACGACACAAATGCCACAGCAGATGATAAACAGAAAGATGCAGAGGTGCAAAAAGTTTATGTCTGCCCATGTATGTAATAGACCGCCCGGTGTCAGACTGTCTTTCGATAATTCTGCCGCCAAACGGGACATCCCCAGGACGAAACCACCAACCAGAGTGGCCATAGCCCCCTGCGCGTTGATACGCTTCCAAAATAACCCCAACAGGAACACAGCCGTGATGGGAGGTGCGATATAGGACTGTACACTCTGTAGATATTCATATAATGTATCAGAGACACCGTCCATTACCGGAATCCAGGCTACCCCCAATAAAACCACAATCACCGTGGCAATCCGTCCAATCAGAACCAACCTCTCCTGCGATTCATTGGGTTTGATTTTTGAATAAATATCAACGGTAAAGAGTGTAGA
>JBCBZF010000485.1:0-5334 GCA_039815525.1 Bacteroidota bacterium
CCAGCTCGCACCCTTTGAACTGTAGCTGTGGCACCTCCATACTTTTCCAACAAGTGGAGGTGACATAATCCCACCTGCGTAGCCCGCACCTTCACCACATGGAATCAAACCTTCTACCTGAGGGTGCATCCCTGTCTCTACTGAGCGGGGAATCCGAATCGGAGAAGAAGTCCGGGATTCCACCCCGACCACGACTGCTTCATTGGTGAGATAACCTTTCAATGCTTTGCCAAAAAAGCGAAAACCTCCTACCAATCTTTTGTGCACAAAACCTGGCAGGACTTCCTTCAGGGCTACGCTGGTCAAACCTGGCAGATATGAACAATCAGGTAAGTCAGCGGAAGCTTTTCCGCTCACGAAATCCATTAACCGCTGGGCAGGGGCTTTCTGCTCACCACCTCCGGCAGCAAATGCTTTTTGTTCCACAGACCGTTGAAAGTCCAAAGCTGCCATGACTCCTCTCCCCTGCCCTTTCAGGTCCTTTAGTCCCACTTCTACCACAATGCCGGAATTGGCATAAGGGCTATTGCGTTTTGAAGGCGACCATCCGTTGACAACTACCTCATCATTGGCAGTTGCAGCAGGACAAATGATCCCACCAGGGCACATGCAAAAAGAATACACGCCTTTGTTGTCGACTTGCCGCACCAGAGAATATGCAGCTGCAGGGAGATTTTCCTGGCGGGGGGCGTGATGGTATTGAATTTTGTCAATCAAATGCTGCGGATGTTCCACCCGAACACCTAACGCAAAAGCTTTTGCCTCAATCCGAATCCCCTCGCGATCCAGAAGTTCGAAAATATCACGGGCAGAATGTCCGGTTGCAAGCACCAGACGATCAGTTTGATGGCGTTCATTGCCATTAACCGTAATGGACTTCAGCTGTCCATTTGATACTTCCAGACCCGTCAGGCGGCTGTTGAAGTGTATCTCTCCGCCACAATCGATGATGGCCTGCCGAATATTTTGGATAATGCCGGGCAGCTTATTGGTTCCGATGTGCGGGTGGGCATCAATTAAGATCTCCTTGGTAGCGCCAAACTGCACCAGCATTTCCAGGATTTGCCGGACATCTCCTCTTTTATGCGAACGAGTATAAAGCTTTCCGTCAGAAAAAGTACCGGCCCCGCCTTCCCCAAAACAATAGTTTGAATCGGGATTGACAATGCCTTCCTTGGTGATTTTCGCCAAATCTCTCCTTCGCTCCCGTACTGCCTTGCCACGCTCAATCACGATTGGCTTTCTTCCCAGGCGAATGGCCTCTAGTGCGGCGAATAGTCCGGCGGGTCCCAGGCCCACGATCCATATTGGTTTTTGATCAGAGACATCTTTCCCAACAAAGGCGCCAGGTTCTCCTTTCTCCATTTTCTCCTCTCCTAACCAGAGTCTCACCTGCAGGACAAAAACAGGATCTTTTTGCCGGGCATCAACCGAGCGGCGGATAATTTCCCAATGCGAAATAATCCGTGGAGGTACTTTGGCTCTTCGCGCAGCACGTTTCCGAATCTGGACTGCGTCATGCAAGAATTCGGGGCGCAGCCTGATACTGACATCTTTTGGCATGGGACAAAATTACTGAAACTCTTTCGTCATCCAACTGACGTCTCTATGCCGTCTGGCCGACATCCTAAGGGGAAAATATTCGTATCTTAGCATATATGCTCCGAGCCCTTTTGGTTTTTACGATACTGCTCGCATTTTGCCTGCCCAGTCCAGCCCAATCCCTGATCAATTTTCGGGGTGGAGCCATTTATTTTAATGGGGTGAATCTGCCCTGGAACCACTTTGGATGGGACATTGGCATACATGAAGACAAAGGGATTGGATATGAGCCAGCCTACTTTGAACAGGCTTTTGCTGAGTGCTCGGCCAATGGGGTAAACACCGTTCGATTCTGGCTGCATTGCGATGGGCGGGCCAGCCCGGAATTTGATACTGAAGGGAATGTGATCGGGCTCGATCCTAATTTCTATGAACATCTTGACGATTTAATTGAGCGGGCAGAACGCCATCAGATCTACTTGATTCTGTGTCTCTGGACCTTTGAAATTGCGGAAGACCGCAGCAGTTGTTGCGGACGCTTCGCGGGCAATCACGAAGATTTGATTCAAGACCCTGACAAGACCCAGGGCTATATCGACGAAGTTCTGATCCCAATGGTCCAACGCTATGCCGATCGGTGCAATCTGCTGGCCTGGGAGATTATCAATGAACCAGAATGGATCGTTGCTGACATCGACAAACATCATGAGGGTGTTGTGTCAGTCGAAGAAATGCGGCGTTTTGTAGGGATGCAGGCCGCAGCCATCCATCGGCATGCTCCTGAACAAATGGTAACCCTTGGTGCTGCTTCTTTCAAATGGATGGCTGAGTATGGCAATCCATCCTGGGGCAACCTCTGGTCTGATCAGGCCTTACAAAATGCCAGTGGTGAAGCATTGGCTTTTCTCGATTTTTATCAGGTTCATTTTTACCCCTGGATGAAAGAGAACCGCATGAACTTCGATCCTTATGCCCGCCCCGTGAGTCATTGGATGCTTGACAAGCCAATTCTCATCGGAGAAGCACCGGTCTGGAATGACATTTACCAACCCGGGGAAATGGTCGCCCGCGCCTTTAACAATGGCTACGCGGGCAATCTCTTCTGGTCATATGGCGGTGTAGATCGCTTTGGCCGCTGGACACAATGCCGAAACGCAATCCACGAATTCAGCATGATGGAATCGGCCCTGGTGGATTATCGCTGCGAAGCAATCAACGTTTCCAAAGAAACCTTCTCATACCATCCTAATCCGGTTAATGCAGGCTCTCCGATCATTATCGAAGCGACGCATCAGCAGGAAGCCCAACATTTGATATTGATTCATGATATGCAGGGCAAAGTGGTGATGCGAGAGGACATATTTCTCCCCGCAGGCAAAAGCCGTTATCACCTGTCTACCGCCAAAATGCCTCCTGGCGTCTATCTGGTTAGAATTGATGAGCAGGAAGCGAAGAAACTCCTCGTATACTGATTCCGCCCCTTTTCGCTTTTCCTGATTCAGAAGCAGCTAAGATTTTGTCTCTCATTTTACCAAATTTGGAGAGAATAGGTCTTATTTTTCTGCTTCATCCACACGCTCATTTATGAAATCAATATTGCGACTCTGTTTCTTACTGTTGGTCTTTCCATCAACAGCATCACTTGCCCAGGGCAACTTCTTCGACCGCACCGATGCGCTTCTTCAAAAACATGTTGAAGATGGACGCGTAGATTATCAAGGTCTTCTTACCAAGAAAACCGAACTCAATCAACTTACTGAAATCATCCGCACCTATTCTTATGCAGAAGCAGATGGGGCAACTCAAAAAGCTTTTCTCATCAATGCTTATAATGTTCTGGTTCTTCAGGCTATCACCGACGCATGGCCCATTGCTTCTCCCCAGGATGTTGGTGGATTTTTTGATGCCAAAAAATTCGTGGTTGCAGGTCGGAAAGTAAGTTTGAATGGTCTGGAGAAAGAATGGTTGTTCAAAGACTTTTTTGATCCCCGCCTCCATTTCGTGCTGATTTGCGGGGCAAAGGGCTGTCCACCGATCGCAGATTTTGCTTTTCAACCCAGTATCCTTTCAGCTCAACTGACCGCCAGAAGTCAGAAAGCCATGAATGATAAACGCTTCTTGCGTTATTCGAGCGCAGACCAAGCAGTGGCGCTTTCACAGATCTTCTCATGGTACGCCAAAGATTTTGGTGGGAACATAGCAGCCGTCCTGCAATACATCAACCAATATCGGATGCAACCGCTGCCTGCAAGTGCCACGATCAGTTACGATGAATATGACTGGTCTCTCAATGGCCTGCAAAAGGGTACAAGACAGCCAACAAAAGAAGCTGGCCAGGCCCTCGCCAATATTCAGGCTTATACTCCATCAGTGCTTTTAAAAGAAAAAGAAATCCGGATTCAGCTATTTAACAATC
This sequence comes from Bacteroidota bacterium, assembly GCA_039815525.1. Lineage (GTDB taxonomy): Bacteria > Bacteroidota > Bacteroidia > J057 > J057 > JBCAWW01. The sequence continues at coordinate 3,959 of JBCBZF010000485.1, forward strand.
TCTACACACAAACTGGCTTTCGAAACGGAGAGCGCGAATTTGTGGATCTGGGACGGAAAGAGACCTTTTTCACTGGCATCATTCGATTTGACTACGGTGTATCTGCCCAAAGTCGTCTGAACATCGGCTTTGAAGCCAATATCAATGGGGTCCGATATGATGGAGAAAGCGGGAGTTCACCATTACGCATCTTTGGCGGTGCAAATAATGCGCTGGCCCAGCGCTGGGAGTTGGGAACGATTGGCCCACGAATCCGCTGGCAGCCTTTTGCTTCGGTACCAAAATTTTCTCTTACCTCTACCTTCCTCTTCAATGTCCGAAATGACCTGGAACGCAATGAAAATTTTGGCTTTTTGACGCATAATCGAAAAACCTGGTGGACGCAGTTTTTTTATGATAAAATCTGGGGAGACTTTCAGTTTTTTGGAGAAATCGATTTGCTTTATCGGTTCGAAACCAAGAATCACTCTTTTGATCAGAGCGCCTTCTTCCGTACTCCGGTGACGGTTTTCCTCAGTTATTTTCCTGATACAAAGTCAACCGTCAATGTCAACATTCAATACAGCCCTGCCTTTACGGGACTGCCGGGCAATGATGCAGGTATCAGTTTTAATCTGAATCGCTCCTTTACCCAAGCAGGACTGGGCGCAAAATATCAGATTACCCCCAGTCTGAATCTGGAGGTTTTATACACCAATTTCATTTTTTCACGTGGGGAAGGTGCTGGCCAAACATTTAACTTTGGTGTGGTGTTTCAGCAATGATATCGGAATCTGTCGTATTCAGGGGTGTATTGCCTTCCGTAATTGTCTGATATTTGAGAAATTGACACTGTGAGAATTGGGTACGTATTTTTGACGATTGCATTGTGGTGTCTGTCCCTCCCAGCTTGGGGGCAGAAAGATGGAAAAATTGCGTCTATTCAGTTTCAGGGACTTAAAAAATCAAAGCCGGACTACCTTCAGCGCTTCCTAAAATGTGCGGTTGGGCGTAATTTTTCAGAAGAAGCCCTGGCGGAAGATGTACAAATGCTCCGCAACCTTCAGGTATTTCAGCAGGTAGAGGGTCAATGGGAGCAAAAAGAAAACGGAATCAGAGTATTGTTTGATGTTGTAGAGCGCATCACCATTTTTCCTTATGTCAATTTTGGCGGCGTGCGGGGCAATCAGTATGTCCAATTGGGCATGACCGATTATCATTTCCTGGGGAAAGGGGGGCAATTGGGCGGCTATTACCGCTATGACGGACGAAACACCTTTTACCTCTTCAATCGGCAACCTTTCATCAATAAGGGAAACTGGGGCTATCAGGCTGGCGTTTTGCGACTGGCAACGCGGGAGCCATTGTTTTTCAACGGTGTACGACTTAACTACCTC
>JBCBZF010000464.1:0-5475 GCA_039815525.1 Bacteroidota bacterium
TCGCGACTCACACTCGGTCGAGCAGTGTGGCGGAGTTGCTATCGGTGGAAACTGTCCAGCGAGAAAAGAGGATCTTGGCGGGTCTTGCGTATCGGACAGGCGACTTTTCCAATGGCATCACCAGCATTCAATGCATGTATGCACCGGAGTTTAGCAGTCATTCGGAAGGCATTCGGGTGGAAGTACGGGAGTAGGCTGGATGATGAGAAAAACAGAATTCGATTCCTGAAGCCTTCAAAGCGCAGCGAAGGAGGACTTCAGGATCTTTTTTGAAATCGAGGACCTGCATAAACCCCATACTCTACTTCTGTTTTGTTTAAAAATCTTTAAAAACTTGGTCATGCAGCATAGAAAGTGCGTTGGCCTGGCGGAAAAGCGGGGTGAGGCGATGGATTGTACGCAGGAAGCAAAGTGCAGCCGTTTTTGCCATGATCGATATTGTCCGCACTGGAAAGATAGCACCCAATCAGTTAAATCAGGCTCATTTTACGACCTGGCTCAACAAGCTTATGACACCAATATCCTTTGGCTGCGCCACAATGGTCTGGGGCTCTCCTATGCGGAGATGAATATCCTGGTCTACTTGATTTTGTTTCCCATCCTCAGTCTGCTCCTGCTCTGGGGGCTCATCCGAAAACGCCATGGACAAACTGCTTGACAGCATCTACTGGTATTGTACCGACTTCTGCATCAACATGGCCAATCTGTTGGGGATCAGTTATGTGACCTTCAATTTATTGTTGTTTATGTCTCTGATGCCGGTGATGCTGCTGACCTTGCTTGGATTGAATGTGCGGCGTTATGTTTTTCGGCAAAATGGATGATGTTCAGTCGCGGACCGATGCTACGATTATACGGCTTTCAGCGAGATGTCAAGGGACTTGATCGAATGGGTCAGGGCACCCATGGAGATAAAATCCACGCCGGTTTCAGCCACCTCACGCACCCGTTCAACGGTGATGCCACCGGAGGCTTCAGTTTCAGCCTGATCACCAATGATGCCAACGGCTTCCGTCATCATGTCCAGAGACATATTGTCGAGCATGATGCGGTCTACGGCTCCGGTTGTCAGGGCTTCACGGACTTCATCCAGGTTGCGGGTTTCCACTTCAATTTTCAGATCCAGGCCATTTGCCGTCAGATATTGGCGACAGGATTTGACGGCTGCAGTAATGCCGCCGGCATAGTCGACGTGATTGTCTTTGATCATGACCATGTCGTAGAGACCAAAGCGATGATTGGTTCCGCCACCAATCTGTACCGCCCATTTCTCCATGTGTCGGATCAAAGGTGTAGTTTTACGGGTGTCCAGCACCCGGGTGTTGGTTCCTGCCAGACGATCAACCACTGATCGGGTCATGGTCGCAATGCCGCTCATGCGCTGCATGAGATTCAGCACCAGGCGTTCTGCCTGTAAAATCGAGCGGGGATCTCCACTGACCCGAAATGCTTCTGTCATCGGCAGATCAATCAGGCTGCCATCAGCGAGATACTGATCGACGTGCAGTCCAGGATCGACCGCAGCAAATATTTTATGCGCCAGGGCGACACCGGCCAGGATACCCGTTTCTTTCACCAGGCAACGTGCGGTGGCAGTTTTCCCTTCAGGTACAGTTGACAGAGTGGTAAAGTCGCCCGGTCCAATGTCCTCGGTGAGGGCGGCAGCAATGATGCGATCCGTTTCGGGGTGGTTGAGGAAATCAATCATGGGTGCAAATTTGGAAGAAGCCGGTGTAGTTCCAAATGAAAAAAGCGATTCTGCGGGTACAGAATCGCTTCAAACGCGTTGGGAAGCGTTTATTCATTTGTCTTTTGGCAGTGTTATCTCATCACGAGGCGGATCTTGTCCACCTGAGAACCATTGGATGATGTCTTCACAAAAACGTTGACATCAAATGTCCCGGACTGGCTGGCATACTCACCCAACATATACACCGTGTTGCCGGTTCGACCGACGTGTTTGCTGTTAAATGTCCGGGGCGGATACTCTTGAAAAAACTGACTTAGTACGTGTCTGGCCTGGGTAGCCGAATGAATGCTGGTATTGTTGAACAGTGTAATCTCAACCCTCTCACCAAAATACCGCGCAATCTCATCCACCTCTCCATACACCAGACCCTGGACCACATTGTCCAGCACGTCATCTCCACCCTGAGCGGCTGCATGGGAATAGCCGGCTGCAGAGATGACGAGGAGCAAAGCGAGGGCGTAAAACAACTTCATACTTCAGAACCTTGGTGTCATCCTATATGATGACTCGCTAATTCTATGCCAGAACCGTGCCAATGCTTTGTCCATGAAATTTTTCCGGCTGTTTCACGCTCTCGAATCGTCCAAAAGTCCGTTTCAACGGTCTGTGGGACGGTCCGTTCAGATGGGAATTCTCAGGCGAATGTTTAGATTTGCTCCATGGAAAATAAAAAAGTCCTTCTCCTTATCATGGATGGCTGGGGCATAGCTGAAAATAATGCTGTCAGCGCCATCTCGAAGGCACATACGCCGTTTTTCGACCAAATTAGTACCACCCGCCCGATGACAAGCCTGGAGGCTTCGGGTACCAAAGTAGGGCTTCCAGAAGGCCAGATGGGCAATTCTGAGGTAGGCCATAAGAATATTGGTGCCGGAAGAATTGTGTATCAGGATCTGGTACGACTGAACCTGGAAATCAAACAAGGTGATATTTTGCAAAATCAGCAATATCAACAACTGATTTCCTATTGCGAAACCAATCAAAAGCCTTTGCATTTGCTGGGTCTGCTATCTGACGGTGGTGTACACAGTAGTATACACCATCTCACCGGCTTATTGCATTTATTGTCTGCAAGTAAGGTCCCGGCTGTTTTTGTACATGTATTCACGGATGGGCGCGACACAGCACCAGACGGAGGCAAAGCTTTTATCCAGCAATTGGAAACGGCCATGCAGGAAAGTGGTGTCGGCAAGATCGCCAATGTGATCGGACGCTACTTTGCAATGGATCGAGATAAGCGCTGGGAGCGTATCAAAAAAGCATACGATCTTCTGGTCGAAGGAAAAGGGGAAGCTTTTCCCTCCGCAGCTGCCGCCATTACTGATGCCTATGCCAAAGGCGAGACAGATGAGTTTGTTGAACCACGGGTCATCACGGAGAATGGGCAGCCGGTCGCAAAAATTGCTGACGGTGATGCCATTCTGTTTTACAACTTCCGTACAGACCGGGGCCGGCAGATGACCCACGTACTCACCCAGGAAGACATGCCGGATGAGGGAATGAAGACCCTTGATCTCTACTACGCCACCATGACCCGTTATGATGAGCGTTTTAAGAATGTTCATGTCCTGTATGAGGAAGAAAAGATCGAAAATGGCCTGGGAGATTATTTGTCGAAACATGGTAAAACCCAGGTACGTATCGCGGAAACGGAGAAATATCCGCATGTAACCTTCTTTTTCAATGGAGGACGGGAAGAAACCCTGCCAGGCGAACAATATCTCATGTGTCCATCACCTAAGGTTGCGACCTATGATCTTCAGCCTGAAATGAGTGCAAAAGATATCCGTGATAAGATTACGCAGGTCATTCAAGGTGATGCGCCGGATTTTATCTGTCTCAACTTCGCCAATCCCGACATGGTTGGACATACCGGCGTATTTGATGCAGCAGTTAAAGCTTGTGAGGTGGTTGACAGTTGCACCCAGGCGGTTTCAGAAGCCGCCCTGAATCAGGGATATGCGGTTCTGATCACTGCGGACCACGGCAATGCCGATAAAATGCAAAATCGAGATGGGAGTCCCCACACGGCGCATACCACCGCCCTGGTTCCATTGATTTTATTGAACGGTGATACCACAGCAAGCCTTCAATCAGATAGCGGTAAGCTGGGCGACCTTGCCCCAACGATCCTCGACTTGATGGGCCTTGAAAAGCCAAGTGAAATGACTGGTGATTCATTGCTGGTTAAAACAGCTGCCCATTGATTTGAGCAGCATGTAAGATTTTCCTTCTTCGCGTTTGCAGAAGGCATAAACATCATGTACATGAACCTGCGTCAGTGCATCTTCTTTATCTGGATACTTGGGTCTTTGACCGCTTGCGGGGACAACGGTCCCTCCGCCGAAGACGCGCCTATCAGAAAACAATTCCGCCAGCAGTTGGCAAACAGCTGTCAGCGAATGAGTAGCTATGCCAAAAGGGTACAGCCACTCAAAGCGACTGGTGTTGCAGAAGACTCCCTCTTCCAATTGGCAACTACTCCGCCCTCACAAGATGAAGCGAAAGCAGAAGGCCCAAGCTGTCTGCTGGCACAGGAATTAGAAGATGCACTGACCTATTTCTATGCGGATCCCGCTCTGATAGAAGAATACACTGTCAGTCAACGGGAAGACACCCTGGTTGCCATCCTGAATGAGAACGCCCCCTCTAGCTTTGAGCTGGCAGCTCAGCGTATTCTGAAAGGCCCACAGGGTGAGCTTCGGTTCATTCACTCCCGCATCATCAAGAGCAATTGGTTGTATGATCATCAGATCGAAATCGCCATTTCATTCGATTCGGCCGGATACTACCAGGATCATTGGTTGGAGATCAACAATGAAGTAGCATTTATTCAGGAGGGCTTCAATGCCCGCATAGAAGGGAAAGCTCATTATGACTGAATGGCTGGCAGTATTTCTGGGCGGAGGCCTCGGCAGTCTGATCCGGTTTGCCCTGTCCCGCTGGCTGGGAAGTCATGAAAATGGCTTTCCATTGGGTACCCTTGCCGCCAATGTTCTGAGCTGTATTGTGTTGGGATTGGCATTCGGATACTTTGCAAGCCGGAGTCATCTTTCTCCTGCCCTTCAACGGCTCATTCTGGTTGGCTTTTGTGGCGGCTTTTCTACCTTCTCTACCTTTAGTCTGGAAAGCTTAAGCCTCATCCAAAACGGGCAGTGGCTCATGGCGCTGGCATACATCATGCTGTCTGTCATAAGCTGTCTCGCCATCCTTTGGGTTACCACCCGCATACTTACGTAAGACTGTTTCTTTTTTCTGCCAAAGCTGGATGTTAGGTTTCTGACAGCTAAAGACGAAAGTGAGCAAAATCCTTCTTTTGTTCAGGTATTTCGGGTCTTCGAACTCTTCATTCAACTGTGTCTATTTGTCCGGCCAACATTTTTTTCTTAATTTCGATATAGAAGGTCAAATGATCCTCAAGTCATTTTGGCCTTCGCTGTTAACCTACCTAATACCCCAAACTCAATGTGCTCCATCCTCCCCAGGTGGAGCCATTGCTTTTTATACGGTTCGCGAAATGCGTTTTCCTTTCGTGATCACTGGGGTTCTCTTCTTTTTCCTTTTTACATCAAAAAACTCCGCCCGTTTTCGCGAAACAGACGGAGGGATGGACCTACGGTCCTAAGTAGCAGCGAGATAGCCCACCTCGCTGTCCTCTCCGTTCGGGAAATCCAATATCTTTAGAGTGGTGTTGGAAGCAAGACCAGCCCCAACAGCGGTGAAGA
>JBCBZF010000543.1:0-4966 GCA_039815525.1 Bacteroidota bacterium
CCTTCTCAATTTTCTCAATCACATGCCCAGCCGCGAGATTGGCAGTTACCCGGGCAGAGTCAGAAAAAATATATCGCACGCCAAAGGATTCCGCTTCGATGCCATTGGTCATATCCGGAAAAGCATGACGGGTGCCGCCTTCTTCCTCTCCACAGGCAAACAGAAACAGGACAAAAACTGACAGGAATAGCCGCATCTTGTAAAAGTAAGAATTCTGCAAAATTAACTATATTCACTTATTACGGAGTTTCACCGAATATTTCTCATTTTCGTTCCCCTCTTTCCGACTGCCTCAAGGTGTCGGATGACTGATCGAGGGTTGGTTTTGCACAAGGAAGGATCGCGTACATGAATCTGAAAGACCCTAAATACTTTTTTAACCGGGAATTGAGTTGGCTGAAGTTCAACGAACGGGTATTGGAAGAAGCAGCGGACCACAAGCATCCGCCATTAGAACGACTGAAGTTCATCTCCATTTTTAGTTCAAACCTGGATGAGTTCTACATGATTCGTGTGGCGGGTTTGAAAGAGCAGTTGGCAGCGGGGGTGGAAGACACGGCTGCTGATGGGCTCAATCCGGCGGAAGTGCTGGCCCACATTGCGCGTGATGTGCATATCTCTGTGGCCGAACAGGCGCGTATTTTAGAAGAAGACCTTCTGCCAAGGCTCCGGAAAAAGGGCGTCCGCATCCGTAAGTTGAGCAGCTTGCGCAAGCATCAGAAACACTATATGCAGAATTACTTTCACGAGAAAGTATTTCCGGTTCTGACGCCGCTGGCCATTGACCCCACCCACCCTTTCCCACAGTTGAGTAGTCTGGGAATGAATCTCATGGTGGAATTACGGACTCCTTATCGCAATGACAACAAAGTTGCGGTTATTCATATTCCTTCTACCCTGCCACGCTTCATTCCATTGCCACCTGAAAACGGCAAGTCGGATTTCATCATGATTGAGGACATGATCCGCACTCACGCGGGCCAGTTGTTTCCCAACATGAAGGTGCTCGACATCTCAGAGTTCCGCATTACCCGAAATGCCGACCTGGACCTTTCAGAAGCAGAAGCGGATGACCTGCTTAAACTGATTGAGCGGGAGCTGCGCAAACGTCGTCTGGGGACGGTGATACGGCTGGAAGCCAGTTCTGGCATGAGCAAGACCAATCGGCGTATGCTCATGGACCTGACCGGATTGTCGGAAGAAGATGTATATGATATTCCGACTTATCTGGATTTATCTGCTTTCATGCAGTTCATGGGTCTGAACTATCCAGACCTCAAGGACCGAAGCTTTACGCCCTCCCTCAACCACCGCTTCGTCAAGGATGGCAATGTATTCAAAACCATTGCCAAAGGAGATGTATTGCTGCACCATCCTTACGACAGCTTCAATCACGTGGTGGATTTTATCCAGGAAGCGGCGGAGGATCCAAACGTGCTGGCCATCAAACAGACCTTGTATCGTACCAGCGGAAAATCTCCCATTGTAAAAGCCCTGAAGACCGCAGTGGACAATGGCAAGCAGGTAACTGCTCTGATTGAGTTAAAGGCGCGATTTGATGAAGAAAATAACATTGTCTGGGCCAAAGACCTGGACCGATCCGGTGTCAATGTCGTCTACGGCGTATTGGGACTCAAGACCCATTGTAAAATCTGTATGGTGGTCCGCCAGGAAGGTGATCACATCCGGCGTTATTTGCATGTAGGGACGGGCAATTACAATGAAAAAACCGCCCGGATTTATACCGACATGTCCCTGATGACCTGTGATGAAAAAATGGGACAGGATGCCTCCGGGCTCTTCAATTTGCTGACCGGCTACTCGATGCAGAAGGATTGGAATAAATTTTTTGTCGCCCCAGCCGCTCTGCGAACCAATATTGTCGATCGCATCCGACATACGATTGAACATCACAGCGCAGAGCAACCTTCACGCATCATTATGGTGCTCAATTCTCTGGTAGATTACGGCATCATCCAGGAATTATACAAAGCGTCCATGAACGGTGTCAAGGTTGACCTGGTGATCCGAGGCATTTGCTGTCTCCGACCAGGTGTCAAGGGCATCAGTGAGAATATTACTGTCAAGAGTATTGTAGGCCGTTTCCTCGAGCATACCCGGATCTTTTATTTTAAGGCGGAGGGTAATTCACAAATCTATCTCGGCAGTGCCGACATGATGGAACGAAACCTCAACCGTCGGGTAGAATTGGTTTTCCCAGTCGAAAATCCGCATATCAAGCGTCAGGTACGCGGTGTGATCCAACACATGCTTGACGACGACATCAAATCCCGCTATCTGCAAAAAGACGGCAATTATCTTCGACCAGACAATCCTTCTGACTTGAGTGTCCAGCATTTTTTGCTCAATCAGGCGCGGGAACGTCAGAAAGATCTGGACACGATCCTGAAGTATTGACGTTCGCAGTAGTAGAGACGGCCATACTTGCCGTCTCTAGCCAAAAGCTTCATCTCAAGATGCGATGCGTGTTCCGAGCCACAAGTATTGTGGCTCTGCTGATTCGACTGAATCTTGCACGATAGGCACCACTTCGAACGAATCGCCATTAGCCCTTCATCCAGGCCACGCTCTCATCCAATACCACCCTGGTCTTGGACAAGGTATCATGCCAGCCTTCGGGTGGGTCTCCAAAGAGGAAAGAAAAGGCATTGAAGGGAATGAGGCGCGCAAAGCTGCGCCCGATGATTTGTCCGGCGGAAGCCGGTCTGCTGTCAACGTGTATCACCCTGGTCTTGGTAATATATTTTCCGATCGTCTTGCCGGTGATGATTTCCATCAGGGCATAATAAAACGTTCCCAGGAACAAGCCCGTGACAATCGACACCATATCCATGTACTTCATGCCAAATTCGCCTAGTAAATCTGCAACAATAAAGGCCATCCCGCCGAAAATCATCTGAAGCAGGTACAGAAAAATGCGATCTACAATCAAATTGGTGAAACGTTTGCCCATGCTGGCCAATTCATAATGGCCACTCAACAATTCATCACGATCGAGTAAGGGTTGGTGGTCAGCATCAGGATTCTGCTCTGTAAAGAATGGGTCTTGCATGTGTTATTTGGTTGAACATCTATAAGGTTCTACAATACATAATTTCCTACCAAAATGAAAAATGACTTTGGAAATAGTTTTTTACCTTGAACAGGATTTTATCTGAACAACAAGCCACCAAACGATTTCATGAACACCGCTCCCACTTTTCACCGCAGCTTGCTGGGATCGACACAAAGCAAAGTTGATGCAAACCAATGGGAAAAAGTTACCCAACTTTACGAAGCGGGACGCTATCATGAAGCCATCGTGGGTATTCTCCGCTACGTTGATCCGCAGTTGCCATCACGGACTGGAGACGAGGAGCTGCGACACTTTGTGATTCCGCATGGATCGATTGTCGTAGAACTGAGCATAGAAGCAGAAAGCGTTTCGGTGAGGGCACCCTTTTTGGGCATCAGGGATGCCAATCAAATCGCCTTACTACGACAAGTTGCCCAGATCAATTTTACCCCGCTCAATCTGGCCAACATCATGCTGGAAGGTGAAAAGCTGGTTTTCAGCTATTCCTCTCCCCTGGACGCATGCGAACCCTATAAGATGTATGAACTCTTCCGGGAAATCTGCTATTATGCTGATTACTACGATGATGAGTTTATCAAAAAATTCAACGCCAGCCGCCTGCGCGAACCAGTCATACACCCTTTTCCGGACGCACAAAAACAACGCATCTGGGATCAGATTCAAGCTTACCTGCAGGAAGCCTTTCGCTACATCGAGCATTTCGAGACCAAACGCCAATTTGGCTATGCCTGGCAGATCATTTCCATCAGTCTGATGCGCATAGAATATTTCTGCAGTCCGCAAGGTTTGGTGCGCTCAGAAATCGAGCAAGCAATGGAAGTGCAGGATGCCAATGGTCAGTTGACGGATAAAATCGCTCGTGGCAAAGAGTTCTTACGGAAACTTGAGCAATACGAAGCGGCAGAGTTTCAGGCGGATCTCTACAAAACCCAGACCTTTATTCCATACAAATTCCGCAGTACCATTGAAAACATCCGCTCTAATTTTCAGGATGCTTATCAGTCTGCTAAACAGGATCGTGATTCCAATGATCACCTTTCAGCGGCACTGTCGATGATGCAAATTTTTCTGAAGCTGTTTTTCTACAACAATGTCAATGATGAAATTGCAGCTCCCATCACCAATGCGCTAGAGGCAGCGTCAAACCAAGCCTGGGGCAAAGCCTCAGATGAACTATGGCAGGCGATGCACCATATCATGACCGAAGAACTTCAGCGCCTTCCGCAGCCCAAAGCCAAGGGATTTTGGGGACGCTTATTTGGGTAAGTGTTCTATTGGTTTGCTGGTCGACGTGATTTTCACAGATAACAATCCCGTTATTCGACTGCAACTCTTTTTTCTCCTCGTAAAAATGCGCGTACATCATTCCCGGTAACCTGTGGCGCCTCTTCCATCGGCACATGGCCCAAATCGTCATAAATCAGCAGGCTGGCATTGGGAATCATTTCTAAAAAACGATAGCCATTGATGACCGGCAGCCACTTATCTGCTTCTCCCCAAACGATGAAGGTCTCATTCTGAATGGTGTGAATTTCCTGGGAGCGGTCTGCAAAAGGTGTATTGACCAGAGCGATAAATGCTTCTGGATTGCCTTCACGGGCAAATAAATCATAATAGCGATCCAAAATTTCTTCAGGTACGGTTTCAGGATGGGCGTAGACTTCTTTGGCAAAAACCGTGACCGTTTTGCGATTCAGCATAAATCGCATCAGGTATTTTGCCATGGGCAGCCGGGCCAGGCGTACCGGCAATGGTACATGACGGTCAGTTTCGATGCCTGCTGAATCAATCAGGACCAGCTTGTCCGTTTTCTCTGGAAAATCAATCGCATACTCCCAGGCCAGCCAGCCACCCAGAGAGTTCCCGGCG
>JBCBZF010000822.1:0-3358 GCA_039815525.1 Bacteroidota bacterium
CTTCAACCAAAAAGGTTTTAGGAAGACAGCTATTACATTTTTTGCCTAGCTATTTATGACCTACACCCTACCATTTTATTTCGACTGTATGTTCCCTTCGGGTAGCATCTTGCGCAATGTTCACTAAGAGCAGTTTGTTTTCATAAGTGGATTGACGCAGCTGGCCGTCTACCTTTACCCATTGAGGAGAAGTCGGAATGATTGCTCCATATGTTCCGTGGTCTTTGAGAGTGGCTTGCATCCTGCCTTCTGAAATCTTCACATCACGAACGGTACCTGGCGCATTGTACTTGTCAAGCAAACCTAAAGCAGCTGCGTCAGATTGTACAGGCATGATGAAAAACAGTTTCACCTCCATTCTGGACAATTTCACATCCAGCAGATCCGATCTTTTCACTTTCCACTGTTTTTTGGAGAAATACTCATAGATGATAAAGTCGTCTCCTGCCAAACCATGTATATCATCCGCAGAAATTTGACCATACACGACATCTGCATCCGCAACATTCCATACGCCCAACAGACCAGTAGAACCGATAGTAGAAAAGGCTTTAAAGGCTTTTGCAGCCTGAATCTGGAATAGGCAATCTACAGTCGGTGTCAAGGCCCTTTCTGGCCGGATGAGGCGTCCATCAGAATAACACAATCGATTCAGCAGATCAAAATTCTGTTCTCCTGGTTTATCAGTGACATAAACAGGCCCGTTGTTTATTGCTCTGGCTACCGCATGAAAATCCCCATCTGGATTGTGTGATTCAAACATGTCCAGATCTGGATACACCATTTGTTGAAAATAAATGGAATTGTAAAACGCCATGACCAAATGCACCGCAGCATTCCCATAGGGCAATTGATATCCGACACCATTGTCTTCAACTGGGAAATAGTCCTCGACCGCCCGCGCGATCGCTGATGAGCCAAAATTGAGGTAGGCATCAGCCGTCATATCCATACAATTAATCACCACTCCGTCAAAATATTCATCTGCCGATTTGTACAGTGCCTCATGCATCTTCTCGCTCAGCGTAAATACCGGGTAATTTTTGGGTGCCATTTGCTCTGGAACCAATTGATTATCTACTTTCAGAAAGCTAAAGCCCTGATCCTTAAAATTCCGATGCATTTCCCGGTAGAAATTCAGCAACTCACGACTCTCCGGTTTGATGAAGTGATAGGTTTTAGATTTATTCCTGACATCTTGAGACCATGGTTTTGTCTGCCATGAGAACAATTCATCCTGGTAATGTTTCCCTAACTCTGACCTGACATTAATCCCATTCCAATAGCCGTTGAGTGTATGCCAAATCCCGACCTCTTTCAACCCACATTCTTCCCTCAGGCGTTTGTTTAAAGATGTAAAGCCATTGGGAAATTTCACGGTATCTGGACGGAATGAATTTAATTTTCTCCCTTCATGATCAAACCAACCATCATCTATGATCACCCATCCCAATGGAAAATCATGATCAGTGAATGTTTTAACAGACTCTATCACAAAGTCTTCCGTCAATAAACGCCCATTTTCAGAGGCATTCCAGGTACACCAACCGATATAATCCATTTTACCGGGGTATATTTTCTTTCCGATGGCATTCTCTGGCTTACCCATTTCTGTGAGACCTGCCTCAAAAAGTTGTTTAAACAGAGCATACGGGTCATTCCCAAAACCAATCAGCATTTGGGGAATGGTATCCTGATTCAGTTCAGGAGGACCATAGCTCAATGATTTTGCCCCAAAGCGTCCATTGGACTGCCCAAGGGTAGTACGGTATCCATGTCCGCTCAATGGCATGGCGCTGCCATAAAGCCCATCTTCATATTGCCAATAGAAAAACTGAACGTCCCAATCTTGCATTTCACCTGGCTGCCTGATCAAAATGGGCCTTGTCCATGCATTCCAGGGTTTATACCGCCAGAGTGTTACTCCGTGCTGAAAATCAGGAATAGAGTCAAAAAATGATCCGTAAAAGGCATCAGGACCTTCAATTGCTGCACCTTTAGCGGTCATTTGGATCGCGAGAAAGTCTCCTGCTATTTTTGTCTGAATCGGGGAGATAACTTTCCCTTCTTCACTGGCCGCACCAGATACTTTTAACCCCATCAACCGATCCACGCCACGGTATCGGATGTTGATTCCAGTTTTTCCATCGTACACCTCTATGTTTTCGGCAGGAGAACAGGATACAAGTACGCTGAGTGATAGCAGAGATAAAAAATAATATCTCAATGGTGTCATATTGATTCTCTTTTTAGCCCGGCCAGGGCACAATTTTTTCCTGATACATTGCGTCTAATCCCATTTGTACACAGATCGCTGTATGCGCACCGGTTATGACATTCGACTTTGGCTTTGTATTGTGATAAATACAGTCTCTAAAATCTATCAAAGCCTGTTTGGTTGGATCGATATGTTCTACTTCTATAGGGATACCCTTTTCCGCTTCCCACTTCATGCTTGCGCCTGCGACACCGTCTACATCGCCCAACTTTTTGACTTTTGTCTTTGCTTCGGGGTATAACCACGCCTCAGCATAATCCATGGTAATGGTCCCCTGATCACCAAAAACTTGAATCAGGTAATCATCTTTTGCATTGCTGGTCAGACAGGTAAATTTTGCCCGTACACCATTGGGGTAAGTGTAGATCATATGGATGTTGTCAAAGGTTTCCCGACCATCCTTCCAATAGTCTACCCCGCCATCACCATAAACCTTCAGCGGAACAGCATCCAACACCCAATTTGTAAAATCAAGCTGGTGTGAGCACAACTCAGCTAAAAGACCACCTGAGAATTCTCTGTACATCCGCCAATTGATGGCTTTTTCCCGGATGGGATTGGAGACGCTCCTTCTCCAATCACCATTTCTGTTCCATTGACATTCTATTGCCGCAATCTGCCCGATTTTTCCTCTTTTTATTAACTCAACAACATGGGTGTAGAGCCTTGAGCTATGGTACTGATGGCCAGTCTGGAAAATCACAGCAGTATCATTCGCCTTTTTCAGTAAGCGGTTGATATCGGCATAGCCTTTGGCCATGGTTTTCTCACAGTAGATGTGCTTAGCAGCACCCAATGCATCCAGTGCAATTGGGGCATGCATATTAAATGGAGTAGCAACCAGAATCGCGTCAATGTCCTTGTCATCCAATAGCTTCCTGTAATCTGTATAAGAGCGCACTGTACCATCCGTTCTTTTTAGTCCCTTCGCCAATTGCTCAGGCAACACATCACAACATGCCACTACAGTGAGTCCCTGGATTTCATTCAACAATGGAATCATCCCACTTCCCCGGCTGCCGGTCCCAATTACGCCAACATGTATCGCGTCATTGAATCCAGCATATCGCAAATGTTTCA
>JBCBZF010000275.1:0-7231 GCA_039815525.1 Bacteroidota bacterium
CCATCCGCCTCCAAAACTCAAATCTCCCTGAAAATAGCCAGTCAGGACCTGTAGATCGTAGCCTTTTAGGTTGAAGCCATATCGTAAGGCGCCAATGGATTGAGAAAACGTATCAGAAGGGGCAAAAGCAACGTCTATGTTTGACAAGGGACCGGGAAAGTATTGTACCCGAATGGCATCATTCCCAGGCCTTTCTTCATAATCAAAGTCGAAAAAGTTATATGCATTGAAGAGATCGTTGGGGTTCCAGGCGAGGTTGATGCCCCAATTGATACGTTGACGCCCTACCCGGATATCCCACTTTTCATGGGCATATTTCACATAGGCCCGATCAATGACCGAATGCAGCAAAAAGCCATTGTTCTCCGCCCAACGTACTGATAAATCAACCAATCCATTGTATTGATCAATCTGATCTGCAAAAGAAGGATCACGACTTTGTTCTCCGAAGAAGAGACGGTTGCGGGTTTCCAGTGCGAGGGTCCATTTATCTGAAGGGTAGTATCGGAAATTGAGGCGATTGTGGACCAAATTATTTGTCAAAATGCCAAAGGTGTCTACCAACGCCAATTGTCCGTTAACATTCAGCAGTTGTGGGAAAGTTCCCATGACCGAGGTCTGGAGGTATTTGACGTAGCCATAGGCCGCAAATTTGCTGGGCTCCTCATTGCTCTGGGCAAAACTTGTCTGCCCAAGACCGATCAGGAGGCTACCCAAAAGACTTCGGACCAATAGCTTATAGAGCAAAAAATCAGGCTTCATCTTCCTTCCGTAAATCACTGACAATGACACCATCTTCCAGCGTGATAACCCTTCTTGCCCGATCAATGACCCGCTGATCATGGGTTGAGAAGACAAACGTAGTCTGTTCTTTTTGATTCAACTCAGCCATGATGTCAAGTAGGGTAGCGGTTGAGGTAGAATCCAGGTTGGCAGTGGGTTCGTCTGCCAGGACAAAGCGTGGTTTCGGGGCCAATGCACGGGCCACTGCTACCCGCTGCTGCTGTCCACCAGAAAGTTGTGAAGGTCGGTTGGCAAGTCGGTCTCCCAGACCGACAGCATTCATCAATTCCTGTACCCTCGCTTCACGTTCACTTTTGGGACGCTTTTGCAGGAGCATGGTGAATTCAATGTTTTCAGAGGCTGTCAGGACCGGAATCAGGTTGTAGGCCTGAAAGACAAAACCAATGTAATTGAGACGGAAGTCAATCAGTTGTTCTTCGCTCAGGGAAGCAATGTCAGTGGTATCGACCACAATGCTGCCAGAAGTGGGGCGGTCCAGACCGCCGATCATGTTGAGCAAAGTGGTTTTGCCAGAGCCGGATGGCCCAACGATTGCCGTAAATTCCCCTTCCTCAATCACCAGATCAACACCATTGACCGCATGAACTGGTACAACGCCCTGATAGGTTTTATGTAAATTTTTGGTTTCTATGACATTCATTGTTTTGATGTTTTGAGTGTGCCAGAGAGGCAACGAATCAGACTCTCTGAGAAAAATTGATTGGTCACAGTATTGGTCTGCCGTGTTTGCATCACTGACTTCGCATCGCTTCGATGGGGTTCATGCGGAAGGCTTTGAAAGCCGGAAAGACCGAAGCAATGAATGCCGTAACCAAGACCATGATGGCAATCAAGGCGTAGTATTCAGGCTCCAGATAGGTATAGGCCATCGAACTGATCCCAAATTGAGAACTTGCATCGGCATCAGCCATCTTTGACAGATCAATACCAACAGTTCCAAACAAACTCACCAGGCCATAGGCAATGAGTAAGCCAATTGGTCCCCCCAAGAGGGAAAGAAAGAGTGTTTCAAGCATGACCATACGGAATATTTGCCCTCGTTTCATGCCAATTGCCATCAGCATACCTAACTCACGGGTTCTTTCCATCACCGCCATCAGCATGGTATTGATAATGGTAAAAAGCAGTGCCAGCAGGATGATCCCCATGAATATGGTGAGGGAAACGACAAAGCTTTGGTCTAATAAGGCCAGGTCCGGCGCCAATTCCATCCAGTTCTCGACCTGCAATTTTTCATCACCTCTGCCAAATTGGGTCAACAAATTGCTGGTGTCTTTGGCCATTTCGTCATTTTCCAGGCGAATGGCGATTTGATGTACTTCCCCTTCAGCTTGTGCCAGGCGGGCCAGGTCATCCCGCAAGACGAAAACATTGGTTTCGTCAAACTTACTGTTGACGGTTTTGAACACGCCAGTAACCCGGAAGCGAGCACTGGTTGGCTCTCCACTGGCATCCCTAAAGCTTAATACCAGCTTTTTGCGCAAAGTATAAGTGTACACCAATGAATCTTCGGTATAGGTCGCGTCCATGAAAAGAGACCATGGAAAGCCGCGTGTGCGCTCAAGTTTAAGGGTATCCGTCTTCCGCCACCCGATTCGTTCCGCCAGCTTATCACCAATGAGAATGGGATTTGAACGGGTACCAGCCAGGAATTTTCCTGCAACCAGTTTCTCGTTTAGTTTGGTCAGTTGTTTTTCTGAGAGAGTGTCAATCCCGCTGACCTGAACCCCATGGGCTGAGCGGGATGTGCTCAACATGGCATTGGTTTTCAGGCGACCAGTGGAGGCCACGACCTCCGGGCGCTGGGAGATAGCCTCAAGACGTGCCGCCCCATCTGGAACAAAGCGAGACATCTTAAAATCATCTTTAAATTCTTTTTCATGTATCTGTACGTGCGATATCTGACTTTCGATGATGTTGCGGGCCCGCTGGCTGTTGATGCCCCATGAAAAGGACATCATGAAGATGCCGAGGGTCAGCCCTAAAACCACAGCGACGATCACCACCAGGCTTCTGAGCCGGTTGCGCCAGACATTCCGCCAGGAAATTTGCGTTAGCATAAGACAATGATTGAATAGTAAGACAAGAGATGATCAGCTACGCATGGCTTGAACGGGTTGCATACGCATGATTTTGAAGGCTGGATAAATGGACACCAGCAAGGCAAATACCAGGATCGTTGTCATTTGACTACTAAATATGGCGGGATCGAGCTTGAGTGGGAATACAGCTTCCAAGCCAAATTGCGCATAGGCATCGGCCAGACTCTTACCCAGAGAAATGGGATTGGCCTGGAAATATGCGACAATGGGTAAGCTGAATAAACTGCCAATCAAAACTCCCAGGATGGAGATCATCACCGTTTCAAGAAAAACCATGATAGACAGGTTCCGCCTTTTCATCCCAATAGCTGTCATGACGCCAAACTCAAATTTTCTTTCCTGAACCATCATTAAGACCGTTCCAAACATCCCGAAGGAAATGATGGTGTACAGGATAAACATGAACAGGACACCGCCGCCCCGGTCTGCCTCGATGAACCCAATTAGCTCTGGAAGCATCTCTTTCCAATCCATGATTTCCAGATTCCCGGTGGAGGCCAGGGAAGACCTGAGATCTTTGGCCACTGTTTCCGCGGCCAGCGGATCATTGATACGGATGGCATAAGCTGTCAGACGGCCTTCGGCTCCATAAAAAGTCTGGGCGAGCGCAATGGGCATGTACACCAGACGTTTGTTGAGATCTGGATTGCCGAAGTGGAGCATACCACTGATGGGATATTTCCCGGCTGCGGTTACGCCATGATATCCCTGGCCAAGGAGGATTAAGGTATCTCCAATACCGAGCTTAAGCTTTCTGCATAAACCTTCAGCAACCATCAAGCCCTGGCCTGCTGCGGTGAAATAATTCCCTTCTGTGATCTTTCTTTTCAGAAAAGTGAGTTCGTGTTCTTTTTCGGGATCTACCCCAACCACCATTGCAGCCTCGGAAAGTTCCCCGGTAGAAGCAAGTGCAAATGACTCAAGTCGTGGCGCCACGGTTTCGACCCCTGGATGTGCCAGGCTGGTCGCGGCAATCTCCGGAAGATCGCTGAAACTGTTGTCAAGTGATTGTTCATCCCAAAAACCGTCCTGGTGGATCTGAACATAGCCGGTGTAAAAGCTGACCATGTTTTTGATCGTGTTCTGATAAATTCCCTCCTGCATGGAGCGCATGAAAATGGCCAGGAAAACCGCCAGAAATACAGCTGCGAGGGTAATGCCGGTCCGCACTTTGTTTCGCCACAAATTGCGCCAGGCGAGTTTAAAAAGCATGATCATCAGATAATGAGGTGAAGCTTAGCGTACGCGGCTCATATTGGCCTTGGAGAAAAAACTCTCCGAGAGCTTTTTGTCAAAGATGATGTTTTGGTACTCCAAAACGGTTTTATGCCCTTCATCTTCAACCGGGATCATTTCGAGCTTGGCCGCAAAAGTACGCCCCCCCATCTGCATGATACCAGAGGCATTGAGGATATTGACCAAATAGCCGTCTTCGTCATAAAATTCGGAGCGCAACTGGAGATAATCCTGTTGATCAATGAACATGATCACTTTGCCCCATACGACGGCAGCTTCTTCATTGGGAATCAACTCGATTTTCCAGCAGATCCGTCCTTCGATGGTCGAGTCCTGGAGGACCCGGTTGGTATAATCCGATACAATGGATACCTCCCGGACCAGGTCTTCATTGGTAAAGTCAGAACCATTCCAGCCTTCTGACATCATGGAAGGCGGCAGCTTGGTAGGACGTTCGATGCGAGGAACATAAGTCCAGACTTCCTTGTCGCGTTTCAGCGTGGCAGTGCCTTTGTCCCGTGCTGGTGCTGTGACCAGCATGAGCGCATAATCTTCGCCTTTTGACCAGGCTTTGAGAGACATGGTCCGCTGCCAGGTAGGTCGGATAATGGTCATGCTCATCTGGGCCTGGGAACTTTGTACACCCCGGCGGATTTCCTCTGATTTTTGTAAGATCTGCGTAGCATTCTGTGCCATGGTCTGCCCAATGAGCAGAATCATGAGAACAAAAAGGATAGTGGTAAGATATTTTAACATGGTTCTATTGGTGTAATGAACAGTATTTGTCTATGAGGTCTTGCTTGATTTGATCAAATGGCATGGCATCGCCTACGATAATATATTGCATCACGATGCCATCCATGGTCGCGGCCAGAATACGGCCTTCAGCTACTGTATTCGGAATCCCACTTACCTGCATCAGCATGGTCATAAATGGAATGATGCCCTGGTATTTTTTTTGAATGACTTCTACCAAATCCGGGAAATTTTCCAACTGTAAGCCGATTGAAGTAAGGAGTTTGGTGTATTCAAGATTGTCCCTGACATAGTCAAAACTGTACTCAATCAAAAAGCGGAGTCGGGCCTGAGAATCTGGCAACTTCCCCATTTCCTGCATGATGTTGTTGGTGGCGCGCATGCCGTCAAAAACAATCTCCACCATCAAATCTTCTTTCCGCTTGAAATAATGGTTCACCAGTCCCTTGGCCACACCCGCCTGCCGTGCAATCTGAGAAATAGAGGTGCTGTGAAAACCCTGATGGGCAAATAAATCCAATGCCACATCCATAATCTTCCTGCGGCTGCTTTCCCGCATTTCTTCAAATTGTTTTGCACTTCTGGGGCTCATAAATATTTTTGATTGGCCGGTCGGTCAATATTACGGAAAATTTTTTTAGAACGTTTCAGTTTTTAGGCTAAATTTTGATTGGTTGGCCGGTCAATAAACATAATGTATTGAAAATAAGGCGAATATTCCAATATTTTTTCAGTAAAGACGTGGCATTTATGGAGGATACACAGGCAGGAAAGCCTTTTATGATAAATGGCATTCCTTAAACTACGCGAAGAAAAACGATGAATCGACCCAACTTAGAGCTCCACACAGGCTTCCAAGATGTAATTCAATCGGTCGATGTCTTGATCATTGAGTCTGAGGGTTCCACTGAACGTGGTGAATTCATCTGTGAAATAAAGGGTGTTGTATGAAACCAGATCCAACTCAAGCACCGTCTCGGGACCTGCACCCCCACAAAAGAAGCAAGAACTAAAAGGATTGGCCGAGAGAGCATAATGATCATTATTGGTGCTGAGCGGCATCACATAGCCTGAGATTGCTACTTTTTTACCAGCCAAAGCCTTTACGTTTTCGCCAAAGTTGGGGAAGAGGAGGGTTTCGTTGATTTCGGGATAAAGCTTTTGCTCAAAACGGACATCTGCCAAATCTTCCCAACTGATTTTTTGAATGCCATCCGGAATGTTGACTTCTCGCGGACTGATCAAGTCATCGGTCGACCCTTCATCTAAATCCCGTCCCTCGCTCAGTGGGGGAGAAGCACTTTGTTTTCCGGCAGAATTCGTTTGGCTATCACCACATCCAATTCCCAAATAAAGCAGGCTGAAGAGAAAACTGATTACGTAGATAGGTCTTTTCATTATTCTGATATGACGCGGGCTTCTTCTAAGATATAATTCAATTCCATCTCCTGATCATTTAGCCGAAGTTTACCGGCAAAAGTACGGACTTCATCCAATTCAAACTTGGCCTTTTTTTTCTTTAGTCTAAGTTCCATGACCGATTCCTGGCCTGCTCCACCACAGAAAAAGCAGGAACTGAATGGATTGGCGGAGAGAATGTAAGTGTTGCTTTCAATGTCAGTCGGCAGCACATAGCCTTTAATGATGATTTCCTGTCCATTCAATGCTTTGATATCTTCACTGTAACTGGGTTGACCATACCACATATTTTGCTCGAAATTGTGGATGTAGGAAAAAGTTACACCTGCCAGGGTCTGCCAATCGATTTTGGTCTGGGCACGTAGAGAGGGTAAAGTGAGGAAGCTCAATAGGGAAATACTCAATAAAAGTTTACGCATGGGTCAAGGTGTCAGCGATTTCGGTGCGATAGGCTTGTATAGCAGGCAATAATGCAGCCAAACCACCTAACAGGACTGCGCCTCCCCATAATACGCCTTCGGCCGGAAGTAGGTTAATCTGACTGAAGTCATAATGATATTGTGCGGTCAAAGCCGATGAAAGTACGGCCATGCCGATTCGGCTGAAAATCAGCCCAAACAGTCCACCTAATGCCGCCAGCATCAAGCCCTCGAGTAGGACCATGTGCAATAAATATGCTGGTGAAGCACCCAGGGAGCGAAGTAAAGCCATTTCGTATCGACGGTCTTTCAGTCTGTTGTACAGAGAAATGAAAATACTGAGAGCGGAAACGATCATGATGATCACCGCAAAAGCCCGCAGGGTTTGCATGCCAATACCCAGATTACGATTGAGGCGACTCACTTCAATGGCTGGAAGAGCTGCCTGTAGTTGGGTTTTCTCATTTATCTGGCGTGCAGTCATCATGCCCATCA
>JBCBZF010000878.1:0-3124 GCA_039815525.1 Bacteroidota bacterium
CTCACGAGGAAACAGCAACTTGATATATCCGCCTTCCACATCCCTGGGGAAGCTGTCCAGATCGTCCCCGCCAAGTCAAACTCAGTCCCGGACCATGAATTTTCGTCGTGGTTGGAGGTAAACTGCATTTGATAGCCCTTCTGATACTCACCGGCTTTTTTGGCGAGCATTTTGTCAATATCAAGCGCATTCTTTGGGTCAGCCACTTCTCCGCTCCCTTCGACCAGATTGCCCTGCACCAGCTTTTGTCCGTCTTTGCGATTGGCGCCCTGGGTTTTGGCAATCTCGTTGAGGAGGTGGTGCATTTCCCAGCCGTAGTCTACGATGTATGCACCATTGTTGACGATGGCAGGAACTTCGGCTTCCGCCAGCATGAAGACAGGTTTGACTTTGTAGAGGGCATCCGCACATTGGGCCCAAAAATCAACTGGTACACCGTGGGCCACATCGACACGGAATCCATCAATGCCAACGTCTTTGATCCAGAATGTCATCGCATCAATCATCGCCAGGCGCATTTCGGCATTGTCATAGTTCAGGTCTGCCACATCAGTCCAACCCCAGGATTCGCCGGTATTGTAGTCAATAGGATCAATGATGTTGCCGTCCTCATCTTGTGTATACCAGTCAGGATGTTCCGTGATCCAGGGATTGTCCCAGCCGGTGTGATTGGGCACCCAGTCGATGATACAGTACATACCGGCATCATGAATGGCTTTGAGCATGTGCTTGAAGTCTTCCATGCTGCCATAATCAGGGTTGGTATCTTTGTAATCGGCTACCGCATACGGACTGCCCAGCTCTCCTTTGCGGTTTTTGACACTGACGGGATGAATCGGCATGAACCACAATACGTCAATACCCATTTTCTTCAAGCGGGGAATATGTGCTTCAAAGGACGCAAAAGTCCCTTCCGGCGTGTAGTGGCGAAGGTTTACTTCATATATGGTGGCATTCTTTTCCCATTTTGGTGCATTGGTCTGTACGACCGCTGGAATGGCATCAGTGGATGCAGGCTGTTGACTGGCGCGGTTTTGACAGCTGATCAAAGCAAAAACGGCGACCAGGGCAATGATGATTCCCAGGATGATGGCGTAGTTTTTCATGTAGTCTTTGTAGTAAAAAAAGAAGAGGAAAGACTATAGCAGTGTTTGACAGGCAAAATTTATCAAAGAAATACTATGTCAACAAATTCAAGGCTTATCCGGCAATTTTGCAGCAGTTTCGATCTGCTGGTACAGGGACATAAAATCTGCTTGCCAGCTAATCTGTTCAATCAAGTCGTCCAGACCGTCTTTGCCCACAATTGACAACCATCGCCTGACTTCGCGTTTGGCAGTTCCGTAGGTCAGTTGGGAGTCTCGACCGAAAAACTGTTCCAGGCTTTCCAAATTTGTTAGCTTGGGTGCCTTTTTTCCCTGATTGGTTGCTGCCAGCCAGGCTGATTCAGAATAATAAGAGCGATTGTCAACCTGCATACCCAGGCCTTCATAAAACCAAACCGGAATGCTGGTCTGGAAGGGCAACCAGCCGACCCGAACGAAAAATTCTGGATGACTCAGTTCATGACTGACGATATCAGCTTGCAGTCCATTTGGCCCCAGGATAATCTGAGAAGCAATGGGTGAAAAGAGGAAGGCACCAGGCAAACTTCCGTTTCCATCGGGTGCATAGGCGGCCATCAAGCCTTCGGTATGGCAATAGATGATGTTGCCATGCCATTTTCTTTCTCCCCAAAAAGCGTCATTCCTCAGGCGTGCTGAATCCAACAGAACCATCAGGGAGTCCACATCTGCGCGAGGCGCTTCCGGATGCACAAACACATGGGGACTAACTTCTTTGAAAACCGACCAGCGAATGAGCATACCCCGCGTGAATTCCGGTAACAGAAACGCGTAGAGCCCTGACAGAATGACCAGGACAATGAGGCTTCCAATCAGCATCCGGCGGACTTTTTTCATGTTGTGTCTGTTGATGTATCGCTTACATGAGCAATACCTGCCAGGCTTTTTCTACTTCTCCGATTTCGAGCAATGCTTTGGCGTAGGTGTGAAGATGAAAGCTTCGCTTGTTGGGCACACTTGACAAAGCTGTCAACACCCGGGGATCAGAACGCATGCGGTTGTCGGCTGTCGGAATGCCTTCCAGACTGGCCAGTTGCGCCAGATTGTTGCCCGTGAGGATGCTGCTGGTGCGAATGGCATCGGGCAGATTGTCCACCCCAATGCCAATGCGGTTGACGGGCTGGATGATGGGGAAAA
This sequence comes from Bacteroidota bacterium, assembly GCA_039815525.1. GTDB lineage: Bacteria > Bacteroidota > Bacteroidia > J057 > J057 > JBCAWW01. The sequence goes on from JBCBZF010000878.1 coordinate 2,262, forward strand.
CATTGCTGCCGTGGGCACGACAATAAAAGGCCCGGCCCATGCGGCCCATCAGATCAATCTTTTGGGGATCGATGCGACCATTTTCATCCAACACATCTTCATTGATGTGAATGCGCAGAATCTCACAAATGATCAGGTTGGGCGCCCCTCCCTGTTCCCCCATGGCTTTGATCTCTTGCACTTTGCATTCAAACTGCACTGGAGATTCTTTCACCCGAAACGGTTTGACCAGGTCTGAGGCAATCGGCGTCAGACCGGATTTCTCAAACTCACTCACATCTTCCGGGTACTCCACGCTGGCCAGAGCCATTTGGTGGACAATCTGATGGTTGACCACATTGATGACCACTTCTTTGGTGGCTTCCACATTGCTCAGGGTGTCTTTGGTGGTATTGGTTCGGACCCGGCGATTGGCGGAGAAAATCAGGGTAGGAGGATTGGAACCAAAAGCATTGAAGAAACTGTAGGGTGCCAGATTGGGGACGCCATCCTCGGAGAGGGTACTGGCGAAAGCAATGGGACGGGGTGCCACAGCGCCGATGATGAATTGATGTAAATCGGGAATGGCGGTTTGGGCGGGATCAATGCTGCGCATAGGAAAGCTTTTGTCAAATATAGAGACAAGGCCGCCCAAAGGAAACATCTGGAAGGACAGTTTTGGTCAGACACCTAAATGTGGAAAAGTAGCCTGGGCAGGTATAATGGCTTGAAGAATGATTAAGGTGAATAGAGGCAGTTTTTAGTAAGAGGATTGATTCTATTCCACAGAGAATCCACAGTTTTTCCACAAACTTATGAACAGTAGACTTTGTGGGAATTGCGTGTCAATCAGTTTCGTACTCCCTTAAAAAAAGTGAGCCGGC
>JBCBZF010000347.1:0-6509 GCA_039815525.1 Bacteroidota bacterium
CCGTCAAAGTGGATGTCCGGATCATTGCTGCCACCAACCGAAATCTTTTACAGGAAGTGAAAGCAGGCACGTTTCGGGAAGATTTATACTACCGCCTCAATGTCTTTCCCGTTCAGATTCCCCCTTTGCGGGCCAGAAAAGAAGACATTCCCTTATTGGTGCAACATTTTATCAAAAAATTCGAAAACCGGATCGGCAAACAGATCACCCGGATTCCTCAGGACACCATCCGGGAGTTGCAGGGATATCATTTCCCGGGCAATGTCCGGGAACTCGAGAATCTGGTCGAACGGGCTGTGATTGTGGCCCAGCACGGCATTCTGCGAATGGGAGATTGGCTGCCGCAGGGGAAAGTAGAGCAAAAGAAAGAGGATGTCTTTGCCAATCTGGAGGAGGTACAGCGCTTTCACATTGAGCAGGTTTTGCAACACACCAATTGGCGCATCAGTGGCCCCAAAGGTGCCGCTTTGATCCTGGGGCTGAAACCAACCACACTGGAAGCACGCATGAAAAAACTCGGGATCCGTCGTAGCAATGCTACAGAGTAGAAACTTACCCTTAGTTTTTTGGCGGGCCTCCACGAGGTCTCTTGCGTCTATTGGGGTCGGGTCTGCGATTCAGGAGCAATACCTGCATGGCCCGCTTCATAAAGGCTTCAAAGTGTACTTGCTGATCCTCATGAAGGATAGACCTGACTTCAAAGAAGTGGAGGTAGGTCGCGGCAATCTTTTGTCCCTGCAATGCCTCAGCCTCAAGTAGCAAACTGTCCTGACTAATGGTCGCGTCATTGTCAACCAGGCTTTGAAAATAGGGTGTCAAAACCTGCTTTTGTTCCTCTGAGATGGCATTGATACTTTGGGCATGATCCTGGGCCAGCTCATTGAAAAGGACCGTTTGTTCAGCGTCCAGTTTGAGAAGATCAATGGCTCTTTCCCTAAAACCTTCTCTGGAATTGCCTGCACGGGGATGCTGCGCACCGGGGGGACCCATCTTCAGAAAAAAACCGAGGACCAGAATATTGAGCACAAATAGGGCAGCGGCCAGGTATTTATAGAAGGACACTTGATTCATCACTCATACAGATTATAGCCAGACACGAGAGACTGACTGGAGACTCCTTCAATGGCATATTCGGTTTGTTGGGGACTATTATTTTGTGTGAAGCTGAAGACGATATAGGCATTCACAACAAAGAGTAAAACGACTGCCGCCGCCAGCATGCGCCATTGACGTTTACGGAAATCGAGCCTGATGGTCTCATCAAGCTGGCGTTCGATGTCAGAAAATAAGCCATCTCTTGGTTTTGCACGGCGGCTCCCGTGCATGCTGTTCATGACTTCCTCAATCCAGGTATCTTTTTCGTTCTCCATACTTATGGTTTAATGTTTAGACAATGATTGGTCAGCTTTTCCTTTGGTGGGGATAAAAATGTTCCAGTTTCCCCCGCAGGTTTTTCTTTGCTCTTTGTAGAAGTGATTCTATGGCTTTGAGTGAACTGTCCATGATTTGTGCCACTTCCTGTCTGGGGAGTCCTTCGATAAACGCCAGAATAAAAGCGGTTTTCTGACTTTCTGGTAAGGTCTCAATGGCTTTGAACAGAAAGCTGGCCTTTTCTTTATTTTCTAATACCACCCCTGGGTGTTCAAAATCTGGTCGTTGACTTTCCTGCTCCTGTAAAGTAGTGAAAGCAGCACGCTTGCGTTTCTTCAGGTAATTCAGGGCAGTATTGACCGTGATCCGATAGATCCAGGTATTGACTGTCGATTCCCCTTTAAACTTAGCAGCATATCGAAATACCTTGGTAAATACGTCCTGGGTAATCTCTTCTGCTTCTGGCTCATTGTGTACATAGCTGATGGCTGTGTTATATACTTTATTTGAAAATATCTCATAGAGCATTTTGAAGGCCTTTCGGTCTCCCTGAGCGATTGCTTGTATGTGGTCAAAGTGTTCGTTCAACCGATTGCTTCCTTTTTTATCTGCTGCAACACAAATGCCTTTATGGTAAAAAAGCCTTCATTTGTGTCTCATTATCCAGAAAGAAAAATATGGTAGCAGCTACTGACATCAGGTGTTCACCGCTACCATCGTCTCCACAAAAAACAAAAAACAACTACTATTCTTTTTCAATCACGACTTTGCGTGATATCTGGTAACTGGCATTGGTTATACGAATCACATATGTACCGGCGTAAAATCGTTGCGTATCGAAATAGGCAATGGTGCTGCCCTTTCTGATGCGAGAGGTGTCGACTACTTTGCCCTTCATATCAATCAATTGAAGCGCAAAATCTTCGTTGACAAGATCATTGATCTGAACAGCAATAAGATCTGAACTGGGGTTTGGGAAAATGCTGACATTCAATTTGTCTGCCAGATTGTCAATCGATGTCGATACATCATAGATGGTTGTAGGTTCATCTACATTGGCCACAGAGCGGTTTTCAGACACCCCATAAAAAGTAGGCCCAACCGCATAAGGATATGCGGAGTTCCAGTTCTCATCTACCGTAGCAAAATATGCGTAGGTACCGTTTGGATATTCCGGCGTAACACAGAAGCGTCCGTTATGAACATCCAGATATTCTTCTTCTCCTGGATGGCTAATCCATTCATAATCCTCCCGGAAATAGCCCAAAAAGTAAGTCGCATCTACTACCGGACCGTCCGATACATCGGTTCCGTCGGCATGCTGCGTGCGTTCAGTGATGTTTCTAAGCTGATAGCCAGACCTGATCCGGACGATTCCACCACTTCCGTCTTCATTTTTATATCCATAAGCACCATAAATGGGGAAGCCATCATAGGCAAAGCCAATCAAGGGTGAGTGCTGGGTTGAATCAATGGCGTAAAGACCGTCTGCATCATAGAGATTACAAATCGTTGAAACGACGTTTAGGTCAAGTTTAAAAGCAGAAGGATTCTGGTGATGGTGATAATTGCCCATGGCAGGGTGCGCTTTGGAACAATCAAAGCCTGCCATTTCTGCCGGTACTGCATCCCGGTTCCAGTCTTGTTCAGTCATAGGACCACCCTGACAGGGCGGATTGCCCGGACCACCGCACAAAGCGTTGGTATTGGGGTTCCAGGCCACACCATCCCGATAGTCAAATAAGGCAACGCCATTGATAAAAATGCCAATGTTGCCACCAGTGGTCGTAATTGGGGCAGCGGTATTGGCGACTGGATTGAGCGGAATCTTGAAAATAGCATTCTGACTACTTGCCTGCGAAGGATTCCCGTCCAGAAAAGGACCCGTTGGGTAGGCTGGAATTCCATTGGTCGAGACGTAGACAAAGTCTGCTGAATATTCAACCTGCTGACAATTGTACAAAATGCCATTGTCAATCGGCATGGAATTGCCCTGCATATAGTAGCTGCCGGTCTCAGTGGTATTTTGTAACCAACTGGTAATAGCCGGACTGAGCTGTGCCTGAAGTTGATTACACAAGAGACAGAGGAAGAGAATGTGGATGAGTCGTTTCATGTATAACAGCTAATGATGATCATTTAGACCACAAGGAATCTGAAATCCTGCGGTCAGAGAAAAATTATCTTGGATATTGATGATCTGGGTGAAAAACAAAGTGCCGGTCATTGAGGGTGAGCAGGAAGGCAATGAGATCTACTTTTTCCCTGGCACTCAGGCTCATACCGGTTTGTAATTCTTTGGATAGAGTAGGGGAGGCCTGGATTTCTTCAGTGTAATGACGAATTACCTCCTTTAACTTCCGAAAGCGACCGTCGTGCATATAAGGATAGGTAAAGCTGAGATTGCGGAGGGAAGGGGTTTTGAATAATAAACTGTCTGCTGCCTGTCCGCTTTGGTTCAACTTCCCATAATCCAGCAAGCTGCTATCTACCACTAAACCGTTGTTTTTGAAATCATAGCTGGAGAAAAGTGGTTCAGTATGACAAACATTACAATGCTGCAAAAAGAGAGCATATCCAGCTTCTTCCTGAACCGTAAATGAGCTTTCTCCTCTTTTCACAGAGTCGTATTTGGCATTGGCAGAGACCAGGCTCAACTGGAATTGCGAGAGTGCTTTGAGAACGTCAGCGCCTTTGATCAGGCTGTCGCCAAAAGCTTCTGCAAAACGCCCCGGATATTGCTTGCTGCGCTGTAATTTTTGTACCACTTCTGCAAAATCTTCTCCCATTTCCCCGGGATGAGTGATCGGAGCCAATGCCTGCATGTCCAAATGATTGATGGCACCATCCCACATGAAGGCTTTCTGCCAGGCCAGATTGAATAAGGCCGGTGCATTTCTGGTCCCAATTTGGTCATGGATTCCATGACTGAGGTCGTGATCAGTATGGGCAAAAGCATTATAAGGCGAATGGCATGAGGCACAGGAAATCTGCTGATTGGCAGACAAGATCGGATCGTAAAAGAGAAGGCGCCCTAATTCAATTTTCTCTTTTGAGACAGGATTATTGGTAAAAGAATAAATGGGCGGCGGAAAGTGATCGGGGGATTTCAACGGATTTTTCCGGCTGAGTGCCGCTGTCGATGACAGCAGGATCACTATACCAAGTATACGGAAGGTCAGCTTTTTCATTGGATAGAAAATAAAGCAGGAAGTTTGCGGGACAGCGTCACGGCAGCCTGATTGGGACTCATAACCAGATAGGTCGTCTGCATATCGATAGATTGGAAAAGTCGGTCGATAGCAATTTGGATATCGACTTTCTCCCGATTCAAGACTGGCAGTCGCACTTCTTGCAAGGTGTTGAATGGAAACTGATAGCCACCGATATGGTATTGAAAGCGATGGTGTCTGGCCGGACATTTGGGTGCAATGCCTTCCAGCTTGAAGTTGACATAGCCACTTTGCCAGGTCCAATACATGCCCAGAGTCGGATCAAGATCCCCTCCCATGGCACCCGATACGCTGGTTAAGCTGTCAATCCCAATCTTGAAGCCAATGTGCGTGAAGGAAAGGCCTGCTTCTGTCTGGAGCTGAATCCGTAAACTATTTAACTCCTCTGCATCCAACAAATGAAAACTCTGTACTTCCTGATAAACTGTTTCTGTCCCGTCAAACAAGCTCACCCCAGAAATATACAGCCGGAACAGATCGATCTGGGATATCTGGCCGTCTGTATTCTCGATGGCTTCCCCGATTGAGAGCACCTCACCAGCAAAATCAGGATGAAACTGAATCTCAACGATGTTCTGCGCATTGAGTAGCCCACTCCACCAGATGAGGAGCGTCAATGCTTTCCTTGTTTTGTCCGTCATCATTTTCCGTTAGACAAAACAAAGCGATGAATCCTTCGGGAAGGAAAGAAAGATTGGCCATTATCTTACAGCAAGATGTGCAGCATAGTCAAATCCATTCACTGCTTTGATCCCATAAGTAGAAAAGCCCAATGATTCTGAGGCATCATCGCCATAGAAAAAGTTGAAAATCAGGCTGTAGTCATCATTTTGTTGGTGATGTTGATAAAATGCCTGGATCTCAGAAAAATCATTCTTTTCAGTCTGGCGCTCACTCCTTTGGCAAACAAAAACCTCCTGTTCGAGATGATCTCTGAGGGTATAGAGCCTTGGGTGCCGCTTTGCCCAAATGGTGCGATAGAGCTGGTCCATTGTGCGTTGGCAGATCAACTCAACTGTGTAGGCTTCACTTGACCAGAAGAATGGTGTGCAGAAATTTCGAACCACAAAGGCGTGTAACTTGAATTTGGTATCAAAATCTGTGGTGTAGCGATTGGTCCAACCGCCCTTGAGATCATCCGCCAAATTCAGCACCACCTGAATCTTTTCAGGCGAATCATTCTCTTTTTCTGCATTTACCTCTTCCATGACTGACTGCATGATCCCTTCGGCATCAATGGCTTGCAGTTCAGCGATTTTACCCAATACGTGCTCCCTGGCCATGGGATTGAAGCCTACAATTGGCAGGGCCAGGTCCGTTTTGGTTTCACCACGCAGTCGGTTGATGTATTCCTGAAAACGTTCTGGCCGGGGAGGCTGCTGGTACAGTTCCTCCATGAGAGAGAGGACAGGAATCAATTCAAAAGTCATGGCAGTGTGTCAAGGTGATTGCGGAATATCAGCTTGTACGCAAAGCAAAATATGAGGTTTGATTTATCTCTGAGAATCCGCTGAATGGATGCCATAGATATCCACGGCCCTGTCATTGTAGATCGTATCAAATAATATTTTCATGCCATTTTTGCGGGCTACCTTTTGTGAGCGAGCATTCTCCTTGTCGATGATGGAAATGAATCGATCGCTGCTCATGTGATGAAAGCCAAAATCCCGCATGGTTTGGGCAATTTCAGTTCCATAGCCTTTCCCCCAGTGAGCAGGTAAAAGTGAATAGGCAATTTCGTATTCCTGCTTTCCTTTCAGTTGCCGGGGAATGATGCCCCCTAAACCGATAAAGGTATGGCTATCTTTTTCCTCTGCGCCCAGGTGCCCCAGGCCAAACGCTGTATAACGTCCGAATTGTAAGCGAATCCAGTTGTCGGCCAATTGGTCTTTGCTCTGGCTGAGA
>JBCBZF010001114.1:0-2338 GCA_039815525.1 Bacteroidota bacterium
CTCCATAGGCTTTTTTCTCCGGCACTTCAATGCGAGAGAAACCTTTTAATTTACCGTTTTCGATTTTTGAGAAATAAATCCAAAAGGAGTAATTCGGGACCAGCTCATTATTGGGTTGGGTTACCACGCCCTGCCACACACCGAGCAGGCTTTTGGGATCAAGCGGTTCTTTCGGTGCTTCCACCTGACCATCCAGCGGAATGTTTTCAATTTGCCCCAACGCCAGCACTTCGAACTTATTGAGTGGCCGATCATAAAGGGCAATGTCGTCCATCTGCCCGGCGAAGGCACCCCAAAAATAGGGGTGCTTTCCGATGTATACATCAAGATTCTCTGGTAGACTTTTTGATTCGAGCTCAAACTGGGTGTCCAACTGTCCATTGACATAGAGGGACAACTGTTGTCCCTTTTTGACCACGGCAATGTGAAACCATTCGGCTGACACCCAACGCTTGAATTGACCACTGGGGAAGCCGTTTTCCACCCCGTCAAAGACAGTCAGTGGCTTTTTCATGCCATTCCATTTGATCCCATAATCACCATCTTTCAGGATCAGACAACCGGGATTGTCATCCCTGGGCCGAATCCACAGCGATAGGCTGTAGCCATCACCTTTGTCAATGTCAACCGTGGGACTTTTGGGGATGAGAAGTTGATGCTGGTTACCGTCAAAGCGAACCGCATCTTCCGGATCACCAAAGCGATTGTCCACCCAATCCACACTTTTGATGACAATGTTTTGACTGCCTGCTACACGATTGGTTTTTTCCTGATGGGAAAAGGTGTAGTAAGCCCGTAAACCCTTTGCAAGATTGAGCTGGGAGGACTGAGCAAGCGTTTGACGATGTCCCAGCAAGAGAAAAATACTTGCCAGGAAAAGCGCATAAAACCGATTCATGCGTCTTGTTTTTGAGGGTTATTGGAGGTGAAACGTCCGTTTCTGGATCTTCTGGGGCGGAGCGGTTTGGTCTGAAAATGATCAGCAGGCGCCTGATACTCAGACTCGGTGTCTGTTTCTTCCACTAACCAATGCTGATCACCGACCCGGCTGGCGAGGTAATACACACCCAGGGCCAAACCACCTTTGGCAAGAATATCTGCGATGTTGAACATAACCGACACCGCTTCGACGCTTACCACGCCTTCCAGCAAATTTCCCGGTACTGTCATGTAGCCAATTGGATAAGCGGTCCATGAAAAAGGCAGGAAAATGCTCAGGAAAACATAACCTTTTCTGAAAAGTGGATTGATTTCCGGCTTCATCACTCTGGGGTAGCCTTCAATCATGATCATGGCGATGATGGCGGCAAAGCCAAGCGTGCCGAGTATGCCCCAGGTCATGGAATTATAGGGCTGAATGGCTTCACCAAGATAGCCCCATAAAAGCATCCAGAGAGCAGCCACAAACAGGCGGACCACCATGCTGCGACGTGCCCCTACGGGCTTGAGAATGTAGTAAAAAATGATCGCCATCAGTGGCACGGTCAGAAACCAATCCACGAAGCGAAATTCGACGGGATTGGTCTCAGTGACAATCCAGTAATCACGGCGAACGAAAGCCGAAACAGAAGAAATGGCGGTTACAATGAACCCCAGGATCATGGGCGTACGCCATCGGGAAGAGACGCTGCGGAGTTGGATCAGGATGAAAATGGAAACGGCAAGGAGGGCAAAGGAGGTGAGCAAGAATGAGAAAGCAACCAGGTCGCCGATTTGTGCGAATGACTCTGGATTTCTCAGGACATCAGATTGGGTCTCCATATTATATCGGTAACTAGCCTTAATGATTTTCGGAGTGCCCCTTATTTTGTTCAAGGAGTATTAAACAAAGCTAGCCTGCTTTCCACTTGCGGCAATTGCTGATGGCTTAGCTGCGCGATTTTGTCTCTCGAACGGATGCTTTCTTCGGTTGAATGGTATATACGGCAAATTGGATATAATCATCTTTTTGGAATATCCATGGGCTTTGGCGAGTCTTAGTGTCCAGCCATGGTGTTGAGCTGCACCTGCATTCTGGCCACCCGATCCGCGAGCTTTTCTGAGCTCAATCTTTCCCTTAATCGGTCCACCATGATCGGAAAGCAAAAAGGGGTAAATCGATGCGGTTCTGTAAAAATCAGATCCTGTCCGCTTAGGCGCGCAAAAGCTTTGTGAAGGCGTTGTTCATCTAGTTGATGATCGAGGGTTTCGCTATAAGCTTGTTTCAGGAGCAGATTGTCGGGGTCATATTCCTGAAAGACTTTGAAGAGGAGCGCGGTGGAGGCTTGCAAATGTTTGTTCTTGATCTGTTTACCAGGGAAACCCTTGAAGACCAGTCCGGCAATGGTGGCCACTTCCC
>JBCBZF010000894.1:0-3050 GCA_039815525.1 Bacteroidota bacterium
GGCAGCTTTGGGTAAAAAGCAAACCGTTCTACCTGGCAAGCTGACCAAGTTTCTGATCTATTCCCTGAGAACCGTACCCCGCTGGGCCAAAGTACGGATCATGAAATTGGTGATGGGTGGCATGACAGCACATCAACGAGAAGAGAAGCAAGGCATTTCGGCGGCTTCAGGCTAGCGGGATGATGAGACAATTGGCTTATCTGGTAGGACAGATCAGCATAAAAGAACAATGCCGCAAGTTTGTCCAAAACCTGCGGCATATCATTTATCGCAAAATCAATTTTTCCTGAAAAATCTCATCATCCACCCGCAAACGGATGAGATATATTCCGCCGGGAAAACTGCTCAGATTCAGAGGCTCGATGGTGTTGGTGCAGGCAAACGAACGCTTGAAAACCCGTCGCCCGGAAGCATCGAATATATCCAGCTCTGCATTTTTTCCCACAAAATCCCAGGTATCCAGAAAGGTGGTTCCAATGGCCGGATTCGGGAATATTTTCAGTTGGCTGGTTACAAATGACTCGCCTCCGCCTTCGCAATCCCAACTCAGCAAGGTACTCTGTAGCAATTCGTATGTCTCGGTTTGAGGATTCCAGGCTGAGAACTCATAGCCCAGCGGATAGCCATCCGGATCAATCTTTTGGCGTCGGATCCAAACCGGGACAAATTCACCTTTGTCAGCATCATACACCAGACGCTCGAATGACACTGGCAGTCCATTTTGATCATATCCGCTGCGATATAAGTCAGTTGGAATCCATTTCTGCGTGGCGACATCCCAGCTTTGTTCTTCATACTCAGTCAATAATCCATTTGGATTGTAGCGGTAGACGGTCCTGAGTTGATTGACCCACTGGTCATCCCAGACCTGGGTCAGGATTTCTGTGGTACGGTTTTGCGCATCATAGGTGTAGCGTTTCTGACGTTCATTTTCCCAATCGGTCCCGGTATGTCGCTCGAATAATTCCAATTCCAGCTGCCCGGCTGGGGTAAAACAATTGGTGGTACGTCTGAGAGGCCGATATTCCGCTTCAGGCTGGTAGTAAAAGAATTCAGTATAAATATCTTTCCGGGGGTCCTCCTGAAATTCATTTTCGCGCTTTTTGGACGGGCGCCAATCAATCAGGCCTGAATCCCACAGGTCAATGAAGACTTCGACAATCCGGAATCGATCGTCATAGACGTACTGTTCCCGTTCAAAGCGAATAAAAGTTGTCCGGTCCAATGGGTTTCCCACCCAGCTTTCCCTTTCAACCAGACGACCGATAGAATCATAGGCCAGGACCAGCCGGCGATCTGCCTCCCAAATGCCCTGATCCGGATCAAAGCGTTCATTGTCCTGTTGAATGAGACGATTGGTCTGGGGATCGTAAGTTGATGTGGTACGGAAATACCCCTGCCATTGATTGTTGAGGGTGTCCCAAATGGACGAAACCGTCCCGGTTTGGATCCCAAAATCATTGATGATGTACTGGGACTTGAATCGATTCTGCCAGGCAAAATTTTCTTTGTCCCAAACAAATGATTTCTGGCCGGTTATGCGGCAGTTACGTTGTGCGGAAAGCGGAAGGAAGAGGCAGCACAGCAGGAGTACGCCCAGAAGTTGGGTAAAATGGTGTTTCATGCGATTTGGCTTTATTAAAAGACGAACTTTAGGGCCAAATCGATGCTTAGAGGGTCAAAATCTCCAAATTATGGTTGGTATAGATGCAAATGTCAGCCGCAATGGTCAATCCTTCCCGGACAATTTCCTCTGCGGTCATCTGTGGCGCATGTCTTTTGAGGGCCAATGCAGCAGAGCGGGCATAATTCGAACCGGAACCGATGGAGAGGATGTCTTCATCTGGAGAAAGGACATCACCCGTCCCACTGATGATCAGACCGCGCTCTTTGTCCATGACAATCATCATCGCTTCCAGTCGCCGGAGATAACGATCCGTACGCCAGTCTTTGGCCAGTTCAATCGCGGCCCGATCCAAAGTAGAGCGATACATATTGAGCTTTTCTTCAAAGCGCTCCAATAAGGTGAAGGCATCTGACGTAGAGCCGGCGAAACCCGCCATGATGCGCCCCTCGTCCATGAGGCGGACTTTTTTGACATTGCTTTTGGCAACAGTGTCTCCCAGTGTCGCCTGTCCGTCCGCGCCCAGGGCAACCTGACCGTTGTGGACCACACCGAGCACCGTGGTGGCGTGGATACTTTTCACAAAATTGGTGATTTATTCGTCCCGATTACGGAGCGTGTGAATGTTGTTGTCTTTGTCGAAGTTGTATACCTCACCAAAGTTCTGATTGCGGCGCGCTTCGAGGAAGTCAAGACGCGGCTTGAGTTCAGATTTGTCAAAGACGAGGCGATCTTTTCCATGAACAGCATCTTCACGATTGGTGAAGGTCAGCTCGTATTCAGGGCTCATCACAATTGCCTCTTCAGGACAAACTTCTTCACAAAATCCACAATAGATGCAGCGAAGCATGTCAATCTCGAAGGTTTCAGGATAACGCTCTTTCTGGTCGCCATCTTCCACCTCGGCACCCTGCATACTGATCGCAAGTGGCGGACAGGCACGCGCGCACAATCCACAGGCCACACAACGTTCTTTTCCATTCTCCGCAACCAAAACCGGACGGCCTCTGAATTCAGGACCTAACTCTGGTTTTACCTCCGGATATTCGAGGGTAACACTTTTGCGGAAAATATGCTTGAAGGAAAACCACATCCCTTTGAGCACTTCCGGGAAATAGAGCTTTCCCCAGAAATCCAACTCACGTTCTTTCGGGTTTCCTTTAATGATGCCTCTTTCTGCGCTCATAATGATCTTGCAATTGCTGGCTAAAATTACATTTTGGTGAAAAGCCAACCAAACATTTTTAGGAAATGTTTTGGCTTTTCATGGAAACTTATGACAAAAAGACTATGTGAATATGGACGGGCATTTTTGCCTATCTTGCCTTTATGCTCCGCGACCTCAAATACTTTTTCCTGATTTCTCGTCCAGCCAATGTACTGATATCGGTTCTGGCCTTCGCGGTAGCCTGTTTCTTAGCCAACC
>JBCBZF010000125.1:0-9602 GCA_039815525.1 Bacteroidota bacterium
CGTTTTTCTTTTTCTTCTTTCCCCCAAAAGAAGATGGAGAATGAGATTCTTGCCTGGCAAAAGAAGGGAAATGATCCGAAAAAGGTCCGCTTATTGGTTTTGAAGAATGTAGAAAAGCTGGATCCTGTGATTGGCCGCTTTGAAAACATAGAGAAAGTCCAATTTTCGATGTGTGGAGAAGCGATTCTGGAAAACATCCACCTTCTGCCCAATATTCAGGAAATTGAATTAGACCTGACACATGCGCGCTATTCCGCTGATCTCAATAAATTGAGGAAGCTGAATGCTTTCCGTTTGAGAAAAAGTTCCATAACCGGTGTCCTAGACCATACATTCCTCACCTCCCTCAGCGATTTGGAGCTATTCTATGGGGCGATGGGGAATGATACCTTGCCCCTTGAGAGGATACAATGTTTAGAAAGACTGCGTATCATAGGCATGATCGAAGGGAGCATTATCTTGAATCAGATCGATTTTTCCAGGATGACCTGCTTAGAGTCCGTTTACATAAACAATACGTACGGAGGGATGACCGGCTTTCCAGTACATTTGGCGGAAAACAAGCTTGATTATTTCAGAATGGTCAATTTCTCTTTTTCTCAAGCAGAACAGGCGCTGTATCAGCAATACAAAAAATAAGGCCCAGGTAGGTTAGGAGAATGTATGACAACATGCAGCCTTGCCAACCGGCAATCAGGCAAAAGATTCCCGCCTTATCCATGATATTGCTACCTTCCCATTGCTTGTGATGAGTTGCGTATGGAACTGCTGCCCTTCCTGAAAAATAAAAGCCTCTTCACGGAGGAAGAGTGCATGATCATCGATCATGTCTTCGAAAGTGAGACAATTGCCAAAGGTACGGTCATTCAAAAGACCAACACCTACGCCAATACAATGCTTTTCATTGAGTCTGGAATCCTCAGAACATTTTATGTAAAAGAAGGAAAAAACATCACACATTTCTTTTTTGAAGAAAATTATTTTATCGCACCTATCTACAGCATTTATTACAATCAATCCGAACGCTATGAATGGGAAGCGACTGAGAGCTGCCGCATCAGGGTAATCTCATATGAAGCCTTTCTGAAGCTCGAAGAACGTTTTCCTAAGCTTACCCGCTTGTTATTGGATTTTGCCATTCACATGCTGGATCTGTTTTCTCAAAAGCTTAACCTACTTCAATTTCAGACTGCATACGACAAATACCATCTCTTCCTACAGATGTATCCCAATCTCCAGAATCGGATTTCTCTTGGTGATACTGCTTCTTTCCTCGGCATTACCCAACAAACCCTCAGTGTCATCCGCTCAAAGAAAAAATAGAGGCTGGGTCATTTTTTAAGATAGGTGAAATGTTTTTCCATTTCTGGGGCTGAGCTTTGTCTCAAAGAAAATGACGAGATGACAAAGACAAGCAAAGCACAAGAAATACTCAAACTGATTAAAATGCTTTCCCCCCAGACGTTGCCGCGGCTGGAATACCTTTCGAAGGAGGACCTGACGCTGAGCAATGTCCGTGAAGGTGGCATCCGGGAAGACGTACCCTTAAACAGAGATCTGCGTTATCCGCAGCCTTCAGGATTTCCGCAAGGCGCAGAGAATGCCCATGGTGAAATTGAGATGCTGGGCGAAGTGGAAGCCACACATTGGTATGCTGAAGCGGATGGCATCACCTGGCATTTTGTGACCACTGGCGACCCAAACAACGAGCCTTTTGTACTTGTACATGGCTTTCCTGAAAGTTGGTACACCTTTCACAACCAGATGCGGGATCTATCCAATCAGTTTTACTGTATCGCTGTCGATACCCTCGGGAATGGCCAGAGTGACAAACGCCTGGATCTGGACTATCGCTATTCGGCGATTGCTGCCTCACTGGCAAAATTACTGGACGTCATTGGCATTGAGCGTTTCAACTTGGGCGGTCACGACCGCGGATCGGTGATCTCAGACCATCTTCTGAATGTCGAAGGCATGGAGCAGCGCGTGCTACGCTACATACGCATGCAACAATCCGCCAACGAGCCGCATGGTGATCCCAAACCACCGCATAAATTATTTGCCTCCTCCTGGTTCCCCATGCTGATGAAGTGGACTGGCTTCCCCCGTCTGGCATACGCTGCCAGTATGTATCGGGTGGAGGACATTGCACCGGACGTATTGGCCCGGCTGGATCACGAAGTCAAGTTTAAGGGAATTGCTGAAGCTTCTCCCCAACAGTTTTACACCACCAGTCTGGAGCAAGAACTTGAGGATCGACACAATTTCCTATTTGAAAAGATGAGTATGCCCGTTCTGTTTTTGCAAGGTAAAAATGATCCCGGTCAGCATCCTGAAGAGTATGAAAATACACCTAAATTCGTGGCCAATGGTCGGGTGCAGTTTATTGATGGCAATCACTTCTTCCAATTGGGTGCCCCCGAAGCTACATCCGCGGTGATGCGGGCGTTTCTGTCTGATCCCTTGCCGTAAATCCTAGCCTGTTCAGCGCTTGTATATATGCACTGAATCTTGGCGTGTTGGTATTGTCCTCCGCAAGGCGGTCATGTTCAGGAGAGGACACCAGCACGCCATTCACCCTCTCAGAAAAAGAACCCCATCTTTAGAACCGCATAAAAAATGTGTGTAGAAACAGAACGGTCTCTACACACATTTTTCATCAACGGAATACCTTTCTTTTACTCCTCCTCCTTCTTCAGCTCAAAATCTTCCAGAAACTTGGTTGAATAGACACCGGACTGGAAACGCTCGTCCTGCATGAGCTGTTTGTGAAAAGGAATGGTGGTGTTTACCCCTTCAACGATGAATTCTTCCAATGCACGGCTCATTTTCGCGATGGCCTCATCGCGTGATGGCGCGGAGACGATCAGTTTACCGATCATGGAATCGTAGAATGGTGGAATCATATAGCCGCTGAAAGCATGGGTGTCAACCCGTACTTTGTGGCCTCCCGGTTTGTGGAAATAATCAATTTTACCAGGGCTGGGGCGGAAGTCTGCGAAGACGTTTTCCGCATTGATGCGGACTTCGATAGAATGCCTGTCCGGCAGCATCTTATAGCCTTCGGCGATCACTTCGCCTGCAGCAACTCTGATCTGCTCTTTGATCAGGTCGGTATCGAAAATCTCTTCGGTCACGGGATGCTCAACCTGAATCCGGGTGTTCATCTCCATGAAGTAGAAACTGCCGTGTTTGTCATAAAGAAATTCGACCGTTCCTGCGCCTTCGTAATCCACGAATTTAGCCGCGGCTACTGCCGCATCTCCCATTTTCTGGCGGGTTGCCTCACTCAAAACCGGGCTGGGAGATTCTTCCACCAGTTTTTGATGGCGGCGTTGAATGGTACAGTCGCGTTCACCAAGGTGATGCACATTTCCGTGCTGGTCGGCCAGGACCTGAATCTCGATGTGGCGGGGCTCCTCAACAAACTTTTCGAGGTACAGACCATCATTGCCAAAGGCTGCACCAGACTCGGTCCGGGCTGAGTTCCACGCATCTTCCATTTCATCTGGTCCATTGACCAGTCGCATCCCTTTTCCGCCACCACCGGCAGTGGCTTTGAGCAGTACCGGATAGCCAGCTTTTTCGCCTTCTTCCAAGGCTTGGTTAAGGGATTCCAGCAGACCGTCAGAACCAGGTACAACTGGTACGCCAGCCTTGATCATCATGTCCTTGGCGGTGGCTTTGTCTCCCATGGAGTTGATGACCTCCGCACTGGGGCCAATGAATTTGATGCCGTGATCCTCGCAAAGCTGTGAGAATTCTGCATTTTCAGCCAGAAAACCATATCCAGGGTGGATGGCGTCCACGCCGCAGATTTCGGCGGCAGAAATGATGTTGGGCATGCTCAGGTAGCTGTCCAGACTGGACGGTGGCCCGATGCAAACGGCTTCATCTGCAAAACGAACGTGCAGACTGTCTTTATCGGCAGTAGAGTAAACGGCCACCGTCTTGATGCCCATCTCCCGTGCCGTACGAATGACCCGCAGGGCGATCTCGCCCCGGTTAGCGATGAGTATTTTTTTAATCATGAATTTCTCCGGTCAGGGAATTAAGCATTGGGGTCGATCAGGAACAAAACCTGATCATATTCCACAGGTTGGGCATTTTCTACCAGAATCTTGACGATTTTACCATCTACTTCTGATTCGATTTCATTGAACAATTTCATCGCTTCAATGATGCACAATACCTGTCCTTTCTTCACTGTGTCTCCGGTGTTGACAAAAGAGTCAGCCTCAGGAGAGGCAGAACGGTAGAAAGTCCCGATCATCGGAGAACGGAATTCGATCAAGTTGCTGGTGTCTGCTGTCTCCTCCGGAGCCGCTACGGCAGCTTTTTCCGGCGCTTTGGCGACCGCTTGTGGCGCTTCTACTGGTGCGGGTGGCTGAACCACAGGGGCAGCCGCAATGGGTGCCGTAGACTGTTGTGTGGTATA
Source organism: Bacteroidota bacterium (assembly GCA_039815525.1). Classification (GTDB taxonomy): domain Bacteria; phylum Bacteroidota; class Bacteroidia; order J057; family J057; genus JBCAWW01. Next base: position 4,439 of record JBCBZF010000125.1, read on the forward strand.
GATGACGTTGCTTTCGGGCGATTTACGCTTGATTTTTAGCTTGAGGCCATCTTTCTCAATTTCGACTTCCGTCAGATTGGTACGGTTGACGAGTTTCAGCAGATCCTGTATTTCTTTGAATTCCATGATGGTGGTATGCTAGGAGGCGAATAATGGTTTAGGAAGTAGGAAAAAATTATTCTTTGACACGTTCTACATAGCTGCGCCCGGCGGTGTCAACTCTGATCTTATCGCCGATATTGATGAAGAGAGGCACTTTGATCTCCGCGCCAGTCTTAATTTTGGCTGGTTTGAGGGTATTGGTTGCAGTATCACCTCTCAGCCCAGGCTCGGTATAGGTAATCTCCCAGACGACTTTGGGCGGAATTTCAACGGTAAGCGGAGAGTCATCTTCTGTATTGATCAATACTTCGACTGTCTCTCCCTCCGGCAATAAATCCAGGTTGTCCACAGCGGCTTTCGCGATGTTGATTTGCTCGTAGGTCTCCTGGTGCATCAACACGATGGTATCACCTTCATCATACAAATACTGGTAGGTATGACGCTCTACACGGACCGGTTCAATCTTGGCGCTGCTGTTGAACTTGGTTTCGATGGTTGACCCAGTGCGAAGGTTCTTCATTTTGACCCGGTAGAAACCCGCTGCACGGGCTTGTTTTACCTGTTGGAATTCAACCACGGAATAGATGTCTCCGTTGTGTTTTAAGCAAAGTCCGTTGCGAATATCAGATGCTGTAGCCATAAAATTGTCGCTCGTAAATCGCCCTCAGAAGGGCTGGTTCAAAAACTGCCGCAAGTTAAGAAAAAACCCGAAACGGAGAATGGACGGTTTTGAGGACCGAAACAGTGATTTTTCTGAAACCAATTGGGATTTTTCATGCTTTTATTCTCCCACCTCTCCCACAAAGAACCAGGCCTGGACGAGACTATCCGGAAAATCCTGTAGATATCTTTCTTCCTCTGAAAGAAGAGAACGCTGTATCAGGGAGTCGTTTCGAATCAAAAAGAGCTGACTTTCGAAAAAATCAATCTCAAAATCCTCTACAGGCTGCAAATCTCCCGGGAAAAGACGCTGGCCATTCAATTGAATATTTTGCAGATACTCCCGTCCATAAATCTGATGGTCGAATGGGGTAGGGCGAAGTTTCCGGTAACGCACACTGAATTCATCCTGCAATCGATTGGTGTTGTAATTGATGGCAGATTGGAAAAAATCGTCCCCTGTCCGGGTAATGGCGATGGTCTGAACGCCATTGTCCAATACCAGGTCAACAATCGGATGAGAGAGCGAAATTTCCGAAATAGGCGCAAAAGCCGACTCGATGTAGATGGTGAGTTGTTGAGGACCGGTCTGCACAAAATACTTTTGGCTACGATAGGCCATTTGACCGGGTATGCCGGGGATGGTATCCACAACCAAGGATTCTGAACTGCGATCGTAAAATGCAATTTGTTGGCGGCTGGAATCCCCCAGCAGAAGGGTTGATTCGCCTATGCTCAGAAAATGTGGCTGAAAATCGCCTAAAGGGATGCGCTGAAGCACTTCATCGGTCAGGGGATCTAGCTGCCAGGCTTCATTCGGGTTTTGCAATCCAATCCACAATTCGCCTTCACGGCCATCGATGCTCAGGACGTCTTCCGCCGCAACGCCCCAGGCTGCTTCTGCCTGCGGCATGAGATTGCCAGCTTGCCAGACCCATATTCCCCGGCTCCCATCATCTGCCTGAGACCAAAAGAATCCCCTTTGGGTCCGGACCTGGTACCGCAGATCTCCGTCAAACTCACAGGCGACCAATGAACAAAGACCGATGATCCATATCCAGCAGCGTTTCTTCATGTTTTATAAGTTTACCCTTGGATCCAGCCATCGATAGACCACGTCTGTGAGGATACTCACCAGCACGAAAATGGCCCCAATAAACATGGCACAACCCAGAATGACCGGGAAATCCTTGGTGTCAAGGGCGTCAATGGTCAGTTTGCCGATGCCTTGCCAGTTGAAAATATATTCGATGAAAAATGCCCCGGCCAGCAGTGAGGCCAGCCAACCAGTTACCGACGTCATGACCGGGTTGAGGGCGTTACGGAGGGCATGCCCGGCCACGACCTTGAAGGCTGACAGACCTTTGGCACGGGCGGTGCGAATATAGTCAGCTTCCAGGACCTCAATCATGCTGCTCCTTGTCAATTGAATAAAGACTGCCAGCGGACGTACGCCAAGAGCCAAAGCCGGTAGAAATAGGTTTTTCAATTGCAGGCTACGTCCGGCATCAAAAATATTCTCTTCAAAGAGATGCCCACTGATGTTGAGGCCAGTCAGGCTTTTCCATTTCACGGCAAATAACCAGGCGACCAATACGCCAATGAAAAATGAAGGGGCCGAAATGCCCAATACTGATACTGACAGGATGCTGCGATCAACCCAGCTTTCTCGCTTCAACGCAGCCAAAACGCCCAGGCTGATGCCGACCACGGCGGCAAACAAAATCGCAGCCAAGGCCAGCACGAGCGTACCTTCTACTTTGCGACCGATCATCTGATTGACGGCTTGATTGGTTTGGTAGCTCCGTCCAAAATTGGGGGCTTTCAACGCAAATACGCCGTCCTTTGCAGACCAGAGCTTCAAATGAGGGACATCTGCCCAAGCATCTTCCGGCAAACTCCCAAGTGGTAGGAGATTGCCGAGATAGGTAAAATATTGGTGATAAAGTGGCTGATCCAGTCCATATTTTTCCCGTATGGCTTGTCGGGTGGCATCATCTGCTTGTTCACCCACGACATACTCAACCGGATCACCCAGGGTGTAAAAGATGAGGAAAAGTAAGCTGACAATGCCCCAGATTACCAACAATCCCTGTCCGATACGTTTGAGGAAAAAGACCATACAGTTGCGTAAATCAGGTGCCTTTTTTTGTTTGTAGCTGAAAGCTCATGGGATGAGTCAGCCTTTCTCTATCATATTGCAAAATTTTTCCCAAAGCATAACGCACATTGCCGAAAGAAAAGGGGGTAGACCGTGCATCTTTGGGACTGATCCTCCTCAACTGATCAAGTCTGTTATCTGGTCCAATGAGCCCTGAGAGATGATTCAACTTTGCCAGGACACCAATGTGGAAGGCCTGTAGGATAAAGGCGAAACGATCTTTTTGCAATAGATCAAGTTGTCGATACTGTTGAAACACAGACTGACGACAAGCGTCCAGATCCTGTACCACGCTGTGAAGATTTTGGCGGACATTGGCAAAATTACGAATGCTGGCTTGCAGGTCTTTGTGGAGATCCTGACTGTCATTGAGATATTGAATCCAGCTACCTAAGCGGAAAGCCGCTTCTTCTTCTTCTGGCCGCAGCGCTTGCCCAACCAATGCCCGACACAAAACAATGGACCAGCCACCCTTCTCAGCTGAAATGTGATCAATTTCTTCTGGAGTAGCGTTCTGGTCAAATTGTCGGCGACTGGCAATCTGTGCCCATAACAATTGCTGAAGGGCATGGTCTGCCATCTCATATTGCCAACCCGAAAGCTGGGAAAAAAGACAGCGATGATAGAGGGCATACAATTGTTCGCCTGGACTGTCTGTCTCTTTTACCTCTGGCCGCAGCAATTTTTTAAAATCAATTTCCTTTTCTCCTACATCATCAATCAGAATATCGGAAAGCGACAACAATGCACCGGCCAGGGCATACAGTTTTTGTTGGGCAGTTTGAGCTTTCATCCCAAACTGCATCTCAAACAAAGCAGACATCCACATTCCGCTGACCATATACCAATGGATCTTGCGCTGCATCTGGTAGGGTAGGGCGGTGAAAACATCATAATTTTCGCCCAAAAGTTGACGGTTGTATTTTCTGGCGCGTCGATGCCACATGCCCTGTTCGTGATTGGCATGAAAAAATGACCATGCCAGAGCCGTGAGACGCAGAATATTGGACAGTGATTTCAGAGAGATTGGATTTTGGCAGGTGTGAGGGTATTGGGCAACAGGAGGTTGAGACTTTTTTCCTGTACGACAACCTCAATCCGGCGATCACACTCAAAAGGCTCGCCATCTACTTGCGCGGTTCCGGCTTTTTCGCGGTGAATCACGACCTTTTTGGCGCGGAACACTTCTACATAGCGGGAATCTGGCAGATCACCTCTGACCATGCGTCTGACCATGAGGCCTGCTTTGATCAGGGGGAATTTCTTGACCACGATCACATCCAATAAACCATCTGCAATGCTGGCATCCTGGGTAATCTTGACATCATAGCCCCATTGGGTGCCATTGGCAATGGCGACCCCCATCAGAGCATCATACTGATGCATCTCCCCATCGATCTCCAATTGAAAGGCTTCCGGCTCAAAACCAAATAAGCCTTCAGTGGTGCTGCGGACATAAGGACCCAAACCACGATGAGAGCCTTGTGAAAAGCGAAATGCCACATCTGCATCCAGTCCGACCCCAGCAACATTCAGGAAGGGAATGTCATTAAAACGGCCAGTGTCCACTTTGATGGCGCGGGCATCAAGAGATTGGGTAACTGCGAGGCGGGTTTTGATAGAAAAGCCCAGATTACGGGCAAATCCATTACCCGAACCATTGGGAATGACGCCCAGATTAACTGGTTTGTCGATCAGCCGGGCACCAATGGCGTTGACGGTCCCGTCTCCACCGACGGCGAAAATGTTTTCGAAGCCTTCTTCAATTGCCATCTCCAAAGCCGCGTCCAGTTGGGAAAAATCAAGCATGCGCGTTTCCACAGACCGGTCAGCCTTCTGGTAGATATCCCGAATCAGTTGATCGGTTTTGTCAGCATTGCGTTTGCGACCGGAACCGGGATTGATAAGGAAAAGGGTGCGCATGGATGAGCAAACGATTTGATCTTCTTAATATACAAACTCCTTGACGGTCCTGATCATCTCGATGACATTCTCACGCGGTAAATCAGGATAAATGCCATGGCCCAGGTTGACAATGTGTCGTCCCCGGGGGAAAGCCTGCATCATATTCAGGGTGGCCTGTCGAATGTTTTCCGGCGTACCATACAGCAGGCAAGGGTCCATATTTCCCTGCAGGGCTTTGTCTGGAACTGCTTGAAATGCAAAATCCAGAGGGGTACTCCAGTCTAATCCGACTACCTGACAGTCGAGTTGACCAATTTCTTTTAAGGAGAAAAAGGC
>JBCBZF010000735.1:0-3814 GCA_039815525.1 Bacteroidota bacterium
CGGCCGCTCTACACGTATGCAGGCGAGGTGGAAGGCAAAGGCAGGGATGAAGATGATTTCGCCTATCGCCGGATTGAGCGGGACTATCGCAATCTGCTGGGGAGTGTAATTGTGAGCATGGTGATGTTGGGCGGAGGGTTCATTTATTCATTCGAGCTCAACAGTTTTTTCGAAGAATTTCTCTACAAAGATCAGGTGATGCTGTCAAAACAGACACCCTATCAGCAGTTGGTGGTTACACGCTGGAACCAGGACATCCGTCTCTACATCGATGGCAATCTGCAATTTTCGACCAAGGACGAGTACCGCTATCACGAACCGCTGGTACACATTCCCATGGCACTGAGTTTTCAGCATGAGCGTGTCCTGATCCTTGGCGGCGGTGATGGTCTGGTTGCCCGTGAGCTCCTCAAATATCCAGACATCCAACAGATCGAAGTGGTGGACCTTGATCCCGAAATGACAAAAATCGCGATGGAACATCCGGTCTTTTTGCAAATCAACGATTCCGCTTTCCACCGCCCCAATGTGGTCGTCCACAACCGGGATGCCTATAAATTTGTGGAAGAAAGCAGCGATATCTACGATGTGGTGATCATTGACCTGCCTGACCCCAATAATGTGAGTCTGGGTAAGCTTTACTCCAAGCAGTTTTACACCCTGCTCCAAAAACGTATGGCCGCCGGTGGCGCGATCATCACCCAATCCACTTCGCCCTACTTTGCGCCCAAAGCCTTTTGGTGTATCCATCAGACCATGGAGTCCGTCTTCCCCCAGACTCTGGCGCTGCGCACCAATGTACCATCTTTTGGGCCATGGGGCTTCAATCTGGCGGTGCAGCCACCAGGCAAAGTATCTGCAAACGATAGTCTCAGTGTTGAGACGCAGGTGGTGAATCTGTGTCAGGAAGTCATCTTTAATCGGACTGATAGCTTGAGCCTGCGTTTTCTGACCCCCGATGTCTTACCCGCATTGTTCCGCTTCGATGGTGATACCAAAGAGATTCCGGTAGAAATCAATCAGCTCAGCAATCAGATGCTGATTCAGTATTACGAAGGGAGTCTGAGCAATTGGCGGTAGACATCTTATCTGCCAAACCATTCGTATGACTATCGGTTAGCACAAAAGAGATTTTAACCAATTGGATCTATGTTAAACTGGACCAACATCCTGAACTTTGCCAAAAACGGCAACCCCACGCCTGATCGCAGAGTCGAAAAGACAGAAGAAGAGTGGCGCAAACAACTGACGCCGGAGCAGTTTTATGTGACCCGGCAGGCTGGGACAGAGCGAGCGTTCAGTTCCAGAATGTGCAGCATCTTCGAGCCGGGACGCTACAAATGTGTGTGCTGTGGTACACTGCTGTTTGATGCAACCGAAAAGTTTGAGTCCGGTACCGGTTGGCCTTCTTTCACCCAACCCATCGAGGAAAATGCCATTGCCTACAACGCGGATCATTCCTACGGCATGGTGCGGGTGGAAACGGTTTGCAATACCTGTGATGCGCACCTGGGTCATGTCTTTCCTGATGGTCCCGCGCCGAGTGGCCTGCGCTATTGCATGAATGCGGTGGCTTTGGAAAAGGTGAAAGTGGTGGAGCAGTAATATACGGACATCCCTTCCTGCCTAACGCCCCTTCAAAGGGGCTGGCAGACGATACGCAATCTAGAAATCCATCAATGTCCCCGTTAGCCCCTTTGAAGGGGCGGCATAACGGAAGGGGATGTTCCACCCCAAAACCAAGTCCCGCTCCCTTTCGTTTGTAGGCTATACAACGAACCACGATCATTCCATGCGCCAGATTTCAATGTTTCTCGCTGCAGCACTCCTGCTGGCGGCTTGCTCCATCCGTAAATCTCCGAAAAAGCCATTTTCTGCTTACGAGCCCAGCCCGGTTCCAGACTACAGCCTCTCCACCGCCTGGTCCGCCTTGCCGGGCAAAGATGACTACGCTGATCGTGTCCCGCCTGAAGTCAGTCCGGAAGCACAGGCAACTGCCGCCGCAGATGTTTTTTTCATCCATCCGACCACCTTCATGGGCGGTCTGGCCTGGAATGCCAATGTGAAAGACCGGGAACTCAACGCCAAAACCGACGAACGTGCCATCAAGCATCAAGCCAGCGCCTTCAATGCTTCAGGCCGGGTGTTTGCACCGCGCTATCGACAAATGGCCTTTGGTGGTTTTTTCTCTGATGACACCGTTTCAGAAAAATTAGCCTTGAAGTTGGCTTATCAGGATGTCAGAAGTGCCTTTCAGTACTATTTGGACCATCACAACCAGGGACGACCAATTGTGATCGCGTCTCATTCCCAGGGCTCGATTCATGGCATTCAGTTGATCAAAGAGTTTTTCGACGGTAAAGCCTTGCAAGAGCAATTGGTAGCGGCATACCTATTAGGTTGGCCTTTTCCAGCGCAAGCCTTTGAATCGGTACCAGTTTGTGATGCACCAGACCAGACGGCTTGTGTGATTGGCTGGTGTAGCTGGCGGGACGGAGTGATTCCAAAGGAATTCGACAGCTATTACAAAGGCGCCGTGGTGGTCAACCCTCTCAGTTGGCGGGCGGACAACAAACGCGTGGCAGAAAGCCAGCATGATGGTTTTCTCAAAGGGAATTTCAAAAGCATCAAACGCCAATCTTTGTATGCCGAAGCCCATGATGGCATTTTGTGGGTCAAAAATCCTTTGCCACTGGCCCCCGTCAAGAATTATCACATTGGGGATGTGAATCTCTTTTGGCTGGACATCCGAGAAAATGTAGCGGAACGGGTGGCAGCTTTTTTGAAAGAGTAGGTTTACCTCTTTTCCTTTTTTTCCACTCATGATAAAACAGCCTAAAACGTTTATCATGATGAAAAAACTTCAGCAGATCGGCTTATTGCTGATTCTGATCGGAACACCTGTGCTTTCTCAGGCGCAGTATCACATCCGGGGATTTGTCTCAGTGGCAGAAAACCGTTTCAAGAACAATGTACACGAATTCGTCAATGAGTTCCGTTCCAACAAACGCATTGGATCAAGGAAAATCCCCTGGCGTACCGCCAATGCATACTGGTCTGAGCCACGTATGTTTCTGGCCGACGACCGCTACTATGTGGACAATGCAGACTTTGCCTACGTCTCTGGTCATGGTGGTGCTTTCTACATCGAAACGCATCAGGCCAGACGAGAAGGGGTAACCTTTTTTCATTCCAGACTGAATACCCCACCTCAATTGGGTGATCGCGACCTGGAATTCATGGTCATTCAGAGTTGTCAGACCGTTCGCTCCGCGCGAGACCATAGTCGCTGGCGCAGCCGCTGGGGAAGTACCTTTCATCGCCTTCACATGGTGATCGGCTATCGCACCAATTCCGTTTCCATGTGGAATCATGTTTCTCGCGACTATGCCCGACGCCTCAAACGCAATCACGGCATCTGGTCTGCCTGGTGGCATACCATTCAGGCCGAACGCAACAGCTTACGGTCCGTTTTCCAGAACGAATTCTATCCAGGCAAACCCAGCATGATCGTTGAAAAAGGCCATGAAGGAGAACGTCTGGGCAGGATATTGGCAGACCCTAAAGGGAACAACAATGGTTCTTCGCTTTACAGCATTTACGAGTATAAACTCAATGTCTCCACCAAACGCTAAGCTTTTTCCACCTCTCAATCTGACGAAGATGAAATCATACATATTTCTGCTGGGCCTCTTGCTCAGCATCAGCCAAAGTTTTGGCCAGGAGTGTTCGTAATGCCACCAACAATAAAGCACGTCGAACTTTGAGAAACAATAATCGTGCTACGGGTTCTGGCGTTGGTTCTAGTAATCTC